>CAYGEQ010000025.1:0-3528 GCA_964348985.1 uncultured Gammaproteobacteria bacterium
ATCCCAGTCATACCAGGAACATCACTGCCATATTTTTCACGTAGCTTGCGGACCTCGTCAATCAGCCCCTTGGCGACCATGATGTCTACACGCGTGTCCAGACGATCATAAAGCTCCTCACGCGCAATATCTAGACCAATCATCACCGGCTCATAGAGTTTCTCACCCCAAGAACGTGATTCAGCGAGTGGCTTGCCAGTGCCACGAAGGATTTCAAGCGTCCGCTCGAGTCTGCGCCGGTTTTTCTCATCAATAGTCGACGCAGCGTCTGGATCGAGCTCGGAAATTTCCTCTAATAACTCAGCGTCACTCTTAGTGGCAATTTCTGCTCGAAAATTTGGATTAGGCGGAACCTCGGCAAAAGTCGGCCGATCAATCACCGCGCGAATGTACAAACCCGTGCCACCAACTAAAATGGGCTGCTTTCCTCGGCCAATAATCTGTCTGATTTTCTTATCGGCGTAAGCCTGAAACTCGGAAACAGTAAAAGTTTGGTTGGGATCGACCAGATCAAGTCCCCAGTGTGGGATTCCATCTACCAGCAATGGTCGATCAAGCTCGAGGCTGCTCCCTACTCCCCACTCCCTACTCCCTTCAGGTTTCGCTGTTCCAATGTTCATTTCCCGGTAAACCGTGCGCGAATCAGCGCAAATCACTTCCCCATCTACCGCGCGGGCAACCGCAAGACCAGCGTCTGTCTTACCAGAAGCCGTGGGGCCAAGGATGATGATTAGCTGAGGTAACATAAAAAGAATGATTACAATTCACTATAACTTAAAAAGTGTGCAACACAAAATTAAGACGCGGGCTCCCCTTTTCAGGAAAGCCCGCGTTTTACGGACACGGCCGGTAAACTACCGCCTAGCGGCTCTATACCAGGCCCAGCATACGGTGCCACGACCAACTTTCGGTCTTCGGCTTGACCTCGTGGGTGGCCAGCTGAGGCTCCACGCACAGGAAGATGGTCTGCAGGACCGGTTCGTAGTCCTGCTTCCACAGCTCACACCGCTGGAACTCGTCGAGCTCCATGCCGGCGAACTTCAGGTGCCTGGCGCAGGCCTTGGCGAACGCGTTGGCGTAGCGGAGCAAGCGAACGTCAGAGGCGATGATCTGATTCCGCAGGCCTTCGCCGCCCGCGACCACCCGTCCCAAGGACTCAGGTGATACGTCGGCCAGATCTAGGTGCTCAAGCCTGGACTGGATAGCATCCACTAGGCGCTTGGCCTGGAAGTCATTCAAACGGCCAGACTCCAACCGCTCCGTGATCAGGGCCATGAGGAAGAGGCCCAGACCTGGCCACTTGCCAGGACTGTCCTTGGAACCGCGCATCTCTGCGGTCAGCAGAGCTGCCTGGGTGGCTGGTCCCTTCCGAATGAAGGGCAACGGTGGCGGAGACCTGGACATGCGCTCCCGGCACTCGCCCGGCAGAGTGATAACTCGCCACTCCTCGAGCACTACCAAGTTGTACAGCTCGCTGTCGCCACTCCCCTGACACGCACTCTCCTGATACGGTCGCGGAAACTTGATTACCTGAGACATGCATACCTCCTTGCATGGGCTAAAGCTAGCATAAAATATGACTTTTGTCAATTTTTAGTTGTCCCTGATTAACCAGAAATGACTTAAAACTGGGGTATACTGTAAGTAATTATTCGCTTTATTTTGCTATGGGAAACGTCGAACGGAAGAGTGGAATGAATAAGGCTATTGAAGCGCCGGAGACAATCGAACGAAATCACACCTCAGTAGAACGTCTAGAGAATGATGGCAGCCTTAAAAAATGGGATGCTTTTGCGATCGAAGACAGCGTCGGTAAAAAAAACTACTACCTAAAAGAAACTAATGCTGACCGTTACGCCATCCTGCCGGAAGAAGACTTTCAAATGGAGCAGGAGATGCGCCGGGAAACAGAAAAATTTGCTGCCGGTAAAACCTGGGATTCATTCACCGCCCTACTAACTGAGGGCGAGTCTGAAATTGAGGATAACGCCGGCCTTAAGCAATACTTAAACGAAAATAAGGGTCGAATTTTAGAATACGCCTGCTTCATAGCCATGCATGAGCAGATCTCCCAAGAAGAGGCCCTAGCTAAAACAGCCAAGGAGGTTAAGGGAGTTAACAGCGCAGAAAAAGGTCATTTTGAACTTGATTATGCCATTGTCGCTAAGGCCTTAAACACGGTTACTAAAGATTATCTGCTTAAGGAATCTGACACCGTAGATGCCAAGCAAGAAACTGAAAACAGAAACATTGCCAATATAGGCATAGGCTTCGCCACACTCTTTCATGATCCTGAAGGCGGCTGGCACACCAGCGAAAAAACAATGGCCAAGGCTGATGCAGCCAGGTTCAGTATCAGTAATGAAAACATGTGGAAACCCCTCCTATCTGGCGAGGTATACAAAACACCAGAACAAAAGCTACCTTTAATGTCACTTGAAGACATGAGAGATGAGCTCCTGCAATATCTACAGGTGGCAACGGCAGACCTACAAAATCAAGATCTAAGCATAGATGTGCTCCGTAAAAATGAACGAATAGTTCTAGATAAAATCAATCTCTTCAGACTGGCCGAGTCCAGAGAAATGGCTCAAACCAATGAAGACATTAGCCCAGAATGGCGGGATTTTTTACTTCTATCCGCTAAAGCCAAAATAGACAGGGGAGGAAAGGAGGAAAAAATCAGAGTAGGACCAGCTATACCAAATCTAAATCAGGGCAAAGGGATGGAAACCGCCCCCCTGCCTGCCATGGTTGAGTATGAGGAAACAGATCCGAACATAAGTCAAAACCGGGAAGAGCCAGAAGAACCAAACAAGGAAGTAGGCGATATCATTACTAGACGAGCTAAAAAAATTAGAGCCAAACGACGAGAAGTCAAGTCCGAACTTCCGACACCGAGCGTTCAGGTCACAGAAATTGCGCCAAATAAAAATATTTATAAAGAATTTTTAGCTGAAAAACTGGACTACAGTAATGGCGGCCTAAGGACGCTTGAACAGCAATTAGCTGAACGCCTTAATTCTTTGGAACAAGAAAAAAACAAACCAACCGCCAAAGGCTTGGTGCCAACCCCTCCCAGGAAGTACGTCCCTCGGGCTACCGGCACCAGTACCCTATCCCCCGCCTACAACAAGCCAAAAGTTCCCCAGCAGCCCGGGCTACTTACACGCACCCTCGACCGCATAAGTAATTGGCTGACCGGCTCTGAGGACGCCGCCTTTAACGGATAAATCTATGGCAACTGATCTGAGCGTTAAAAAGAAGGGACATAACGTAGCCCTGAACATGGACGGTTTCAAGGCTCGGGATGAGAATGCAGAGCTGTCTACAAAAACAGAAGCGACTGACATTCAAATTGCTCCCGCCGAGCTTAAAACTACCAGGGTAGTCAATGAAGCTCTGAACCGCGAACCTAACACCGCCCTGGATAAAGAGATTGCGGCCCTGGCCATGGAAGAGGGCGCTCGACTGGCCATTAAACGCGAGGGAAAAGAATACTCAGCAGTGATTCTTGAGGTTAGTGAT
>CAYGEQ010000025.1:3628-4755 GCA_964348985.1 uncultured Gammaproteobacteria bacterium
CCCTAACCCTGAGTGAAACCATTGCCCGAGCTATTGAGAGAACTTCAGATGAAACGGTTCAGGATCGATTGAGACAACTAAGTGCGTCTCTGGGTCTAGCGACTAACGAAATTAAAAGCCCTTCCCAAGGCAATCCCGAAATAGTCCTACCGAAATTAGCGCGCAGCGAGTTAAAGGTTGGTATGGTTAGCGCAGCGGCGGAATGTGATAAGGCCGTAGAAGAAGCTGCTGTGGCACATAGAGAATTCGTTAAGGCTGTGGCGACTGAAACCGGAAAACTGGATAACGCCATAACTGTTCATCGAATTGCCGCGGTAGAATCTGCGTTAGCTACAGCTAAATCAGAAGCTGAGCAAAATGAATTGCAGGAAGCTATAAAAGATATGACAGCCCTAACACTAGCTAAATCAGAGCTCGACCAGCTAGCCAACGACTCCCTCTAAACACCTATGGAAAACGCACAGGAGAAGATTCAGAGCATTCTGGATCGGGCGCCGCTACCAGTTCAAATGCGCGCTTATTACAAAGCCAGACTTGAACGTGAAGGCGTCACACCTATTTTGATTGAGAGCATTAAGAGCGCCATGCGCGCCCTGGAAAATGACGCCTTTGGCCGAACTGGCATTACAGTAGATGAAGACGATGACATTGAAATTCAAAAAGCGGTTAACATGTATTCATCAGCAGTAGCTAAAGCTGCGGACGCCTACCTGAAAGCCACTAATGAAGCCGTGGACCAAGCCGTGAAGGCCACTAACAAAGCCACGAGGAGGCTGGAGAAAGCGGAAGTAGAGTTACTGAAGCAGGTAGCCTAGAAGCCGCAAAGTTAAAAAAGATAAAAAAGTGGGAACCATTACTGGATCCCACTTTTTAACTTTCTTCGGCTTTTTCAACTTTTTTAACCATTACACCGGCAGTTTTGACATCTCGGCAACTTTAGAAAGAAGATCGCTCTGACTGACGGTTAGCGATTCTTCTGTTCCAAAAACTTTAACCTGAAGGTCTCCCCCGTTAGCTTCTTTTTCGCCAATGACAATGGTCCAAGGAACTTTAGAGATAGCAGCGTCACGGATTTTTTTGCCGAGTTTTTCACCCGAGTCATCCAAGTGCACGCGAATACCGGCCTC
>CAYGEQ010000025.1:4855-6932 GCA_964348985.1 uncultured Gammaproteobacteria bacterium
CGAGGGCGAATGGACATGCCAAACGCCTGATAGAATTTCTTAATAATCTCGTAAATATTCTTAGCCTCAACTTCAACCTGATCCAAGCGACAGAATACGTGCGCGTCATCCTGAGTGATGGAGCGAACTCTGGACAGACCCTGGAGCTGACCAGTGTTCTCATCGCGGTAAACAGTCGTAACCTCCGAGAAGCGCAACGGCAAGTCGCGATAGCTACGAGGACGTGACGCAAAAATCTGCGTGTGGTGCGGGCAGTTCATCGGCTTCAAGACGAAAGTTTCGTCTGTCTTCTTGCTCGATACGTGGAAGATGTCGTCTGCAAATTTGTCCCAGTGGCCGGAGGTCTTATAAAGATCAGCCTTAGCTATGTGCGGGATGTTCACTTTCTGATAGCCATATGGCTTCATGAGCGCCCAGACGAAGTTTGTCAGACCTTCGCGGAGCAAGGTTCCTCGAGGTGTGAACAGTGGGAGGCCGGGGCCGACGAGCGGTGAGAAGGTGAAGAGATCTAACTCCACACCAAGCTTACGGTGATCACGTTTCTTGGCCTCTTCCTGCATCTTTTCGTAGGCTTCAAGCTCGGCCGCTGAACCAAACGCCAAACCGTAAATACGGGTCAGCTGGGCGTTCTTCTCGTCCCCTCGCCAATACGCACCGGCGAGTTTAGACAACTTGAACGAGTTCACGTCGATATGCGACAAATCCTCGTCATGTCCCCCACGGCAAAGGTCGACGTAAGTACCAGAGGTATACAAAGACAAAGTCTGCCCCTCAGTAGCGAACTCACGAATAAGCTCGAGCTTAAATGGGTTATCTGCAAACAATTTCTCAGCTTCTTCTTTCGTGATCTCAGAGCGATCGAATGATTTGAACATTGATAACATCTTGCGCATCTGCTTCTGGATCTTTGGAAGATCGTCTTCTGAGATAGGCGTGGAAAACTGGAAATCGTAATAGAAACCGTCGTCGATAGCAGGACCGATAGTGCGCTTGGCGTCTGGGTAAAGCTCGAGCACGGCAGCTGCGAGGAGGTGAGCAAGTGAGTGTCTTCGGTGTTCGAGTTCTTGTGGGGACATATATTGAGATTAAAAAACGGCCCAAACCTTCAAATAAAGGTCTAAGCCGGGACCAGGATTCCTCCCGGTGGTTCCACCCGCATTCCTCAGGAGTAATCCCGAAGCTCTTTTATTAATTGTCTTTTCGCTCGCGGATTCGTGGTCCGGTCAGTGCGAATAGAGACATGATAATCCACTTAGCGATAGTGTCAAATGGCAAAGAAAAACTGACCCGTCTGGTCAGCTTTTCCTGCTTTGATTTACTTAGGGTCAACTACCTCAATTTTGATGTGATCCTTAAGCGTTGGGACGCGCTTGAGCCAGAATGGGGTGAAAGACACGGTCACCTCACGCACGCCCTCGTTAGACTTGAGCAAGGTCAGCACCTCATTAGGTGAACGGCCCACGAACCGGTCCTTATTAAGAGCGGATGAATCCAGGGACAGGCGAGCCTGGCCGTCCAAGTAAATAGAGATGCGTGCCTCACCGGCTTCTGCGTCAACAGCCTCTACTTTAGCCTGCATACCCTCCAGGTTAACCTTAGTGGCTTCATAGCCCTCAGTGATCCGCTTATTAAACAGGTTCTGCGCGTAAGTTTTCACTAAATCTCCCTGGTAATACACGCCTACCACATTAAGCGACAGAGTCAGCGTAAATGAACCAGTCTGAGTCCCAACCGGCACATCTGCTTTCTGACTAACTACCTCTGATTTCAAAGAAACGCCGTTTAAAGCAGGATCTAGCCCCGCGCTAAATTCATCACCGGCCTGGCTGATCAGCTCAGCAGACAAACTTGCCACCGCGTCCGCTACATCTTTATCTGTCAGCGAGCGCACATAAACCACCCCGCCAACCATTGGCGCTGCACTAGAACCCATGATCTGCTTCTGCAGAGTAGTATTTAGACCAGGAATAGTGAATTTAGCTGGGCCAATCTCCCCACCCTTGCCAGGAACGTCAGCATGAACCACTGCGTCAACTTTGCCATTAGCCGGGACAGAGACTGCCTCATCAAGCCTGAA
>CAYGEQ010000025.1:7032-9551 GCA_964348985.1 uncultured Gammaproteobacteria bacterium
CCTACTATTTCCCCAACTTTCTTGGCTACCTCACGCGTGGCGGCTACGCAATATTCTGTGGCGATTTTCTTGGGCTCGCCAGCGCTCATGACCTCCAGGTGAACACGAACTGTACCGGGAGAAGCGCGGAAGATGTCGCGCAACTTCATGATCATTTCATTACTCGGACGGTCGGGGACCTTGATAGTGAAAGAGGAAGCGGCGGTGAAGGGGCTTGGCGCCGCCAAGCCCGTACTTTTCGCCGCGGTGCGTTCAGCGTCGAAGCCGCCTTGGCCGAGCATGCCGGCAATCTCAGGGATCTCGGCCTCGGTGAAAGAGATGACGCCGTCTACGAGGATGGAGTGCTCTTCAATATCTGATTCTTCACGTTTACGGACCGAAACTTTGCCCGTAATGACCACGAAGGTGTCGGGATTCAGTTTTTCGCGCACTACCACGTAAGTCTTAGGGAAGACTACACACTCCACTCCCCCGCTCGGGTCTTCAATGCGCACAAAAGCCATCGGTTCGTTCTTGGCCTTTGTATAGATCTGCTTCACCGCCGCAATTACGCCACACACTTTGACCATGGTCTTATCTTCCATGGTGTTAATTTGTTTGGTTGGGACAACAAACCTAGAAAATTGGTCGAAAAACAAACCAGCGGGATGACTCGACACATACAAACCCAGTAATTCTTTTTCCCAAGCGAGCATGGCACTCCTAGGGATAGGATCAGCTGGGCGAAGGATAAGTTTCTTCGAGTTCATTTCCGGAGTTAGCTCGAACAATGACGACTGGTTACGTTCCCGCTCTTCGTTCACCTGCTTGTTGTACATGACTAGACTATCCAGGTTAGTCACGAGCGTGATTCTGTCGCCAAACTTGTCGAACGCGCCTGTTTTGAGCAAGGCCTCCAGCGTTTTCTTGTTAAATGCGCGCGAATTGACTCGAGCCAAGAAGTCCGGCAGATCAATAAACGGTCCGCCCTTCTTTCTCTCCTGCACGATCAGCTCAGCAATTTCTGTACCCACGTTCTTAATGGCCATGAGGCCCCAGCGGATGTTAGTGGTACCTTTCACCACGGCAAAGCCAGCGAACGACTCGTTCACGTCCGGAGGCAACACCTTCATGCCCATGCGCGTGCATTCATCCACTTCAATCGTGATTCTATCGATGTTCCCCGCGTCTGAGTTCATGAGCGCGGCCATGAAACAGGCCGGGTAATAGGCCTTAAGGTACGCCGTGCGATACGCAATCATGGCGTAACAGGCCGCGTGAGACTTGTTAAAACCGTAAGCCGCAAAGTCTTCCAGCTTTTGGAAAATTTTAATGGCCACCGCTTCTTTAACGTCATTCTTCATGGCGCCCTCCACGAACTTCACCTTCATCTTAGCCATGAGCTCCGCAATCTTCTTACCCATGGCTTTACGCAAGCTGTCAGCTTCTCCTCCAGTGAAGCCGGCGAGGTCCTTCGACACCTGCATAACCTGCTCCTGGTAAACCGGAATGCCGTACGTTTCTTTAAACGCATTCTCCATGAGCGGATGCTCATAAACCACTTTTTCTAATCCGTGCTTTCGGCGAATGTAGCTATCAATAAACTGCATCGGACCTGGCCGATAGAGCGACACCATGGCGATAATGTCTTCAAAGGCGCTCGGCTGCAGTTCTTTAATGTACCGCTTCATGCCGTCAGATTCCAACTGGAAAACGCCGGTGGTTTCGGCTCGGCCAAGCAGGGCGAAAACTTTTGGATCTTTTAGGTTAATGGTGTCTATATCAATTACGTCCCCGGTCACCGCCTTAATAATGGCCATGGCGTCCTCAATGACTGTTAAGTTAGACAGACCGAGGAAGTCCATCTTAACTAGACCAGCCGCTTCTGAGGAGTTCAGCGAATACTGCGTGATGAGCGCCATGTCCTCATGCTGACCAGCCTGGAGTGGCGCGCGCTCCACGAGTGGACGGTCACCAATAACGATTCCGCAGGCGTGCTGGGACGCATGGCGAGGATTGCCCTCGAGCTTCATGGCCAGGTCTACTACTCTGCGTGCCATCGGGTTGCCCTCGTACATCATGTGCAAGTCGGGCGACTCGACGATAGCTTGCTTCAAGGGCGTATGTTTCCCCTGTACCGGCGGAGGAACAACTTTAGCGATCACATCAGCTTCCTGGAATGAGAGACCGAGCACGCGCGCAGCATCACGAATAGCAGCGCGAGGCATAAGCGTTCCGAAAGTAATAATGCCGGCCACGTGATCAGCGCCGTACTTGGCCGTCACATACTCAAGCACCTTCCCGCGACCAGTGTCCGCAAAGTCCGTATCAATATCCGGTAAACTGGCGCGGTCGGGGTTCAAAAATCGCTCGAAAAGAAGCCCGTAGGCTAACGGATCAATGTCCGTGATCTTCAAAGCGTACGCCACAATTGATCCCGCAGCCGAGCCACGGCCAGGACCCACGAGCACCCCATGATCTTTAGCCCACACAATATAATCCTGCACGATCAAGAAGTAAGACGGGAAATTCATCTTAAC
>CAYGEQ010000025.1:9651-11315 GCA_964348985.1 uncultured Gammaproteobacteria bacterium
ATCTTACAAATATTGCGGTAGCCTTCTTCGTTCTCAATTAACAAAAGTAATCTATACGGACGGTCATCCACGCGGGCGCGCTTATCCGTCATCCGGTGCTGAGCCACGTACATGTCCACACCCAAAATAGGCTTCATCTCCGCGTCCTTACACGCCTTAAAGAACTCCACCGCCCCGTAAAGATTGCCGTTATCAGTCAACGCCACTGAAGTCATGCCCAATTCTTTAGCGCGCTTAACTATGGCTTTCGGCTTAGGAAGAGCCTCAAGCAGTGAATAGTGCGAATGGTTGTGGAGATAGACGAAGTCCTTCGATTCCATGTGGCTGAATGGTAGAGGGTAGAGGGTAGAAGGGCAATGCGTAAATCCCCAATACATTCAAGGCTTCCCCACGTTATCCACATAGGTTTGACGAGGCGTTCTGAGATATGGTGAAATGTATATATCCTTCTGGATGACATAAATAGACTCCCCCATCGTTAGATGGCTGGGAGTCTATTTGTTTGCCCGGGAAATTTGGGCCCGTAGCGTAAATGGCAGCGCATCTAAATTGTCATTCAGAAGGTACCGGTTCGAGCCCGGTCGGGTCCACAAGGCCTAAAGCCAATTCCCGGGACCACCAACCCGCCTGCCCTGCTATAGCTGGGCGGCGGGGTTTGGTTATGTATACTTTCGCCCATATGAAGACTCGACCAGTCACAGTGGTGGTTAACGACAAAATGCAGAAAAACTACCGGTATGAACTTACCGAACCTGAAGGCAAGAACTTTGATCCGCGCTTTAAGCCTCAACTAACGCCCAAGGAGATGCTGGAACTAGGCGTGTTTGGCGGGAAATACATGACTGATGGAGAAGGCGAGTTTCCCAAAGACTGGTTTACAAAGGCTAAACTGTCCCCTAACAAACATGACCCCAAGCTAAACTTTTTTGGGGTTAAAGCCAGTCAGCCATTATCCGTCTGGCGAGCCAAAGGCTGGATAACTCCAGAAGATCCACGCGGTTGGTTCCAGTGGTACTGTCGGTACTACATGGGTAGACGTGGCCCGGACGACGAGCGTCAAATTAAACGCTGGGTAGCCATGCGCCGACACGTGGCGCAAATTTATAATAGCTGTAAACCACGTGAACTTGATTGCCATGTGAAGCAACGACAAGCCGTTCTTCATTGGGCCTATGACAGTCGAAAAATATAGTTCTTAATTTGCGCCCCAACCTTACGCCTGATACACTCCCCCTGTTCTAAAATTGAATATGTATCAAGAGTCCGTCGAGGGTCCTGGCCCCATGACACGGCAGCAACCCTATGCAAAGAAGGTGCTAACTCCAGCCCTTAATTGGGGCAGATAATTATTATTAGACGCCCACAGAGGCGTTTATTTTTTTGGAGAAAGTCAGGCGACAGGTGTCTAAGACCATCAGATGTCAGGCTCAGTAATCAGGTTACGGTATTCAGTCTTCCTGAAACCTGATCACTGATCCCTGTGACTGTAAACCTGATTCTCTCAGTAACCTGTCGCCTGACTTCTCTTCCCTTCTTCTTATGTTCACTCCCCGCTTATATACAGTCGAATCAGTTACAGTTGGTCATCCAGATAAAGTTTGTGATCAAATTTCAGATGCTATTTTAGACGAGTGTGTCCGTCAGGATCCTAATAGCCGAGTAGC
>CAYGEQ010000026.1:0-11131 GCA_964348985.1 uncultured Gammaproteobacteria bacterium
GATGCGCTGACGATGAGCGGCGCAAAGCGCGCCTGATTGCGGATAGCCACCGCCTCTTCAAGGGGCGTCATCTCGCCGGTATCATGAGCGGCCAGCTGACGGGCCTTCAGGTGATCACAGCAGACGTTGCCGCCGAGCAACACCGTCAGGCTGAGCGCGAAGGCAGTCGAGAGGAACATGAAACGCTCCTCGGGGGCGTAGTTGGTAGCTTCCGTATAGTTATCAGACACGGGGACTCCGGGCGGAGAGTGGGGAGGGAACATGCCTTCTGGGTGAAAGGCGGCTATTTTTATAGCATATTTGAGGAATTTCGTAAAGGGCCGAGACATGGCTCGGCCCGTACATCGCGTTTGGCAGGGTAGGGGCCGATCCATGTCTCGGCCCTTTGATAGGCCGATCCATGCCTCGACCCTCGTTATTTGTCCCCAGGTGGGATGAAATGGCATTGAGTGGGCTAAAGTGGGATGGTATCATCCAAACCAAGTACGAAGTGGGGTCGTGCGTGTATTTTGGTAACCTCCCTGCTTCGAGAAGTTTCCCCCGTCATGAACCTCTGAAAACCCCTCGGCATCAGATGCTCGTGACGCGGATAAAGCCAGGATTTGCTGTTCAGTAGTCCTGGTCGCACACCGCTATGTTCATTGGCGAATACCACATCACCATCGACGACAAGGGACGCGTGAGCGTTCCGGTGAAGTTTCGCGGGGCCTTAGCACAAGGAGCGGTGGTGACGCGAGGCCTCGACACTTCACTGTTTGTCTTGCCCTTGGAAGAGTGGGGAAAGTTGGCCGAAAAAATCGCCAGCTTGCCCTTGGGACAAGCCAACTCCAGAGCCTTTGCGCGCTTCATGCTCGCCGGGGCTATGGATGTGGAGTTAGATAGCCACGGACGCTTTGTGGTGCCGGAATATCTTCGGACATTCGCCGGCCTCAAAAAGAACGCTGTGGTGGTAGGTATTCAGAACCGTTTGGAAATTTGGGACGAGGACGTTTGGAATGCTTATGCCAAAAAGGCCGAAGCTGATTCTAGCGCCATCGCAGAGCAATTGGGGGGAATATAAAAATATGCACATCCCAGTTCTCGCGAAAGAAGTTTTAGAAGGCTTAGCCTTGAAGCCGGGTGAGATTGTCATAGATGGCACGCTTGGTGGGGGCGGTCACGCCACGCTCATGCTGGCGGCTACTGCGCCAAATGGTCGGCTTATCGGCTTTGACCGAGATGCTCGAAATCTCGAAATAGCCTGTGACGGTATGAAGGGTTCAGCTGATCGGGTGGCCTACGTTCATGATTCCTTTGGCAACATGCTCGCGCATGCCCAACAGGCGGACGCGATTCTACTAGATCTAGGTTTTTCTTCCATGCACGTGGATGACGCCTCGCGCGGCTTCTCGTTCATGAAAGACGGTCCACTTGATATGCGCTATGACGCGTCAAAAGGGGAGACGGCAGCAGACATAGTGAACGGCGCACCGCTGGAAGAGATAGCAGCCATGCTCCGCATCTACGGTGAAGAACCTTTCGCTAATCAGATCGCTAAGGCTATCACGGTTCAGCGCAAGCAGAAAAAGTTTGAAACTACGCTTGAGCTAGCAGATTTCATCGCTAGTCTGTCTAAGGGCCGCGGGAAGATTCATCCAGCCACGCGGACGTTTCAAGCCTTACGCATAGCTGTGAATGATGAGTTGGGCGAGTTGGAACGGGGACTCAAGGCAGCGGAACAGATTTTGACTCCAGGGGGACGTATTGCCATCATCACCTTTCACTCGCTTGAGGACAGGTTAGTGAAACAGTTTTTCCGCGACAGTCAGACACTGAAGGCAACTACCAAGAAGCCGATTGATCCGAGTGAGGAGGAGATACGAACTAATCCCAGATCACGCAGTGCTAAGTTGCGGGTCGCGGTGAGGTCGTAAACCATATCGGAGGATATGACAGAAGGAGGGAACAATCTTTTCGTGAGTAATATCAGGCAACAGGCGTTGCAGATATTTTTTGGTCTAGTGGCAGTTGTGTTCGGCTTTTTATACGTTTTTCAGATGAATGAAGCCTCCATGAAGGCTTACACTATCAGAGATTTAGAAAATCAGCGCCAAGCGCTCGCCCATGACAGCGACCGCCTTTTAACAGAAATTGACCGCTTGCGTTCACTGGCCAGCATTTCTGACCGTCAGGCATTTCTAGGCATGGTCGAGCCAGTACAGGTGAAGTACATGAAGATCGCTTCGCATGAAGTGGCGCTCGGCAAGTAGGGGATGAACGTGCTAAAATAGTGCGGTATGGATTCACCCAACCCAGGTCGGCCAAGACCAGTTGTCCTTTTTGTGCTTGATGGTTTTGGCGTAGCTCCAGATTCTGACGGAAATGCTATTACTAGAGCCAAAAAGCCGACTTTTGACATGTTGACTAGCCGGTACCCGGTGATGACCCTTAGGTCTTCGTCGGAAGAGGTTGGATTGTCTTGGGGCGAGATGGGAAATTCCGAAGTTGGTCACTTGGCCATTGGCGCAGGCCGCGTTTACTACCAAACTTTACCCAGAATTAACAAAGCCGTGGTGGACGGTTCTTTTGCGTCTAATCCGGCCCTCGCTAAAGCTATTTCTACGGTTAAAGCTAGCGGCGGTACTTTGCACTTGCTCGGCTTGGTGTCGAGTGGAAAGGTCCACTCTTATGATGACCACTGTTACGCGCTGCTCCGCATGTGTAAGGAGGCGGGAATCTCGAAGGTAGCCGTTCACGCTATTCTTGATGGTCGCGATACTCTTTATAATTCGGGTATCGACTTCGTGCGGAATCTAGACGCCAAGATGAAAGAATACGGTGTAGGTGAGATTGCCTCGCTCATGGGCCGCTACTTTGCCATGGATCGTGATAATCGTTGGGACCGTGTAGAGAAGGCTTATAACGCTATTGCTCTTGGTCAGGCGGAGAAAACCGCGGAGGACCCATTTGCGGCTATCCAGGAGAGTTATGCTAAAGAAGTTTATGACGAAGAGTTTCCGCCCACGGTCATGACGAAGGGGAAAACTCCGGTGGCCACGGTGAAGCCTGGAGACGCGGTGTTGTTCTTTAACTTCCGTCCAGACCGTTCACGCGAATTGACTCGCGCTTTTGTTTTACCGGCGTTTGAAAAATTTAATCGCGAGTACATTAAAGATTTAGTGTTCGTGACCATGACGGATTATGAAAAGGGGTTGCCGGTTGATGTGGCCTTTCCGCCAATTTTGATTGAGAACTCACTAGCAGAGACAATTTCTAAAGCCGGGCTAGTTCAGCTGCACATTGCTGAAACCGAAAAATACGCACACGTTACCTTCTTCATGAACGGTACGCGTGAAGAGCCATTCCCGAATGAGGATAGGGCGCTTATTCCCTCGCCTCACGTTGCGAGCTATGACACTGTGCCGGAAATGAGTGCAGCGGCAGTGACTGATAGAGTTATCGCGGAAATTGAACGCGGTAATTATGACGCCATCATTGGTAACTTCGCTAACCCGGACATGGTAGGTCACACTGGTAACTTAGAGGCCACTATTAAGGCAGTTGAGGCCGTGGATACGTGTATTGGTCGAATGGTGGAATGCATTTTGAAGCACAACGGCGTGCTCTTAATTACTGCTGACCACGGGAACGCGGAAGAAGTGATGAACTTACAGACTCACGCTATAGATAAAGAGCACAGCACAAATCCGGTGCCGTTTTATATCATTGGTAACCAATTTGAAGGTAAGCCGAGTATTGCCGGGGACGTGCCGAACGGTGATCTATCGCTCATGCCACCGGTAGGCATGTTGGCTGACGTAGCTCCTACTATGCTGGCCATTCTAGGAATTTCCCAGCCGCCGGATATGACCGGAACACCATTACTATAAGAACCACCAGGTTTCAGGCGTCGGGTTAAGGACTGTGACTTACTGAATTGGACTCTTTGTTCAGGCTCCAAAACCTGACACCTGACACCCGATGGATTCTATGTCTTCACTTGATCCCATTTTACGGACCGCCATTGGTAAGCTCGCCCGCAAGGTGCCAAGAGCTCTTTTGGTTGGCGGTGCAGTTCGAGACTTATTACTCGGCCTACCCACGAAAGATGCTGACGTCGAAGTCTACGGAGTGGAGCCGGACGCGCTAGAGAAAATCCTGCGTGAACTTTTTGGCCAGGTGGACGCTGTCGGCGCCTCGTTTGGCGTTTACAAAGTTTCGCTCGACGAAGGCCGAATGCTCGACGTGGCTATTCCTCGAACTGAATCAAAAACCGGTAAGGGTCATAAGGGTTTTGAAGTCGTCGGCGATCCTACACTAGATGTGACCGAGGCACTACGGCGACGAGACTTCACGATTAACGCCATGGCACTGGATGTCGCGACGAATGGAATCATCGATCCCTACAACGGCCGAGCTGATTTGACCGACAAGCTTCTGCGAGTAGTCGACGAGCGAACTTTCATTGAGGATCCTCTCCGGGTTTTTCGCGGCGTTCAATTTACTGCTCGTTTCGGCCTCAAGGTCGAGCCTAAAACCTTTGCGCTCATGAAGCAGATGGTCGAACATGGGGACCTCGACGAGCTATCAAAAGAGCGGGTTACGGAAGAATGGAAAAAGTTGCTTTTGAAATCTCCTCGACCGTCCATTGGTTTCTCCATGATGCGCGAGTTAGGAATTATTGAACATTACTATCCCGAGCTCGGTGCCTGTATCGATACACCCCAAGAACCCACCTGGCACCCCGAGGGCGACGTTTGGATTCACACCCTGCTTGCGGTTGATGAATGCGCGCGGATCGTGCGGGGGAGGGTCGACGCCAAGGTCGACCCCTACGCACTCACCGCGATGCTTGGGACGGTGTGCCACGATATCGGCAAACCGTTGGTTACTAAAACAATCGACGGCAAAATTCGCGCGCTCGGTCACGAGGAGGCCGGTGTTGAACCGACGAAGTCATTTCTCAAGAAATTTACCTTCGGCGATGACATAACTCATGACGTAGCCGCCATTGTTCGCGATCACTTGAAGCCGACGGTGCTGTACCGCGCTTTCCAAAAAGGCGAGCTCAATGAAAAGCAATATGCTAACGCCGTTCGTCGGCTCATCAAGCGCCTGAGCGGCACATTACTTGAGGCCTTTCTGGCGGTCACAGAAGCTGATACCCGCGGACGGGGAACTGACGCAGCCAAGGGCGACTACACCCCCGGTTTGTACTTGCGTGAAACCGTCAAAAAATTCGACCTTGAATCCGCCGCCAAAACCCCGCTCCTAACCGGCGCCGAGCTCATTTCCGAATTCGATCTGCTCCCCGGTCCCAAAATTGGTGAAGTCATGAAAGCCGTCGAGGCCGCTCGTGACGAGGGCACTCTCGAAACCTCCGACGACGCCCGCGTTTTCGTTCGTGAATTAATGTATACTGAGAATAAGTAATTCTTCTTCTTCGTCTTCTTATGGCCGAAATGCCAATGAACCAACCAACGGGACACAAAGGAACCGTGCACGCTATCATTATTATGATGTTGGCCGCTCTCATGGCTGTTGAAACAGCTACTTTGGGGTATGTGGTGACGAGGCTCGGAACCACGGCTACTCCGAAAGTGGAGATTTTGGATGGTGATGATGAACCTGCGGCTCCGGCCGTTCCTTTTGTAGCGTTTGTACGCGACGGCGGGAGCTCTTTGCTTGTATCAATAGATAGAGTCACAGGCGCTCAAACAACTCTGTATAACCCCCCAGACGTAGGAGCGCTGATGACTGTCTACGCCGTTCCACAGGTTGGTTACTCTGGAAAAATTTACTTACGTGTCCAAGGCGAGGGTGATAACCCAAGCTTAAGAGTGCAGGAATTTGACATGACATCGAAAACGTTGTCACCACTTTCATTTTTAGAAGATCTCCCATTTGTTGCTAGTGGCGCCACGGCGCTTTCCCCAAGCCAGCGAACGATTGCCGCCGTTTACTCAAATAAGGATTATGATAGTGAGGACTACATGAATAAAATAGTTTTGTGGGATTTGGCTACCGGCAAGAGTGAAGTTGTCGGCACGATAGCCAACAACGAGTATTTCTCGCGCTCGGTAGGTCCTAATTCCTTTACCTTTGCCGGTGCAGATGGATATGACTTATCTTGGGTCAATGATAGGTGCGTGAAGACCGCGGTGTACAAGGATGGCGCAGATCCAGCGGCTGGCGAAAAAGAATTTAAAGAGTTTAAAACATATTGCTCTAAGCAATAAAGGATTGAAGCCCCGTCGCCATCATGTTGGCGGCGGGCTTTTTGGTTTAGGAGAAAAATGATACTCTGCTGACATGGATTTCAACTTAGACAAACCACTTAGCACTCGGATTGAAGCCTGGGGAAAGGCGCACTATAAATTTTGGTATTGGTGCGCGGTCCAGTTGATTAATGGTTATGCTTTGGTCTGGGTTATTTTTGGCTTACTTGGTTGGTTGGCTTGGTGGGTTTTGCCGGTGATTGCTTTTTCCGCATGGCTCTTAGCTATCAGTACCCAGGCCATAGTGGCGCGTGAACGGCCGAAGTTTGAACAGAAAACGGGTTATCAAATGTGGTGGCGCACTTATGCTTTCCCGAGTGGGCATGCGACTATTTCGTCAGCTGTCGCTACAGTTATTTTATTAGCGAGCGTGGGGCCAAGCTTGCCTGTGTTGATTGCTCTTGGCGTAGTTTTCTTTATTGCCGAAATTTTGATTGGTTTGGGCAGGATTGTAGTCGGCGTGCACTATTTGGGGGACGTGTTGGTTGGGTTTGGCGTTGGGATTGCCTTTGGGGTAATGTTCTCTGTGCTATGAAACCTATACAAGCTGTTCTCCTGGCCGGTGGTCGAGGTACCCGTTTGGCCCCCATCACGGATACGATGCCTAAACCGCTCGTGCCAATTTTGGGCAAGCCCATGATGACGTACGTTCTTGAGCATTTGAAAGCCGCAGGGATCACGAGTGTGGCAATTTCGACCGCATACCTCGGTCATCTCATCGAGGAAACATACGGCGACGGTTCAACCATGGGTATGGAAATCACTTATCTTCGCGAGCCGGAGATGATGGGGACAGGGGGTTGGATGAAGCTGGTCGACAAATCCCAGCTTGATGAAAAGTTTATTGTAGCCAATGCGGATAATCTTTTTTGGATTGATATCCCTGCTTTTCTGAAACGTCATGAAGAGACTGGGGCAGTAGCTACCATTGCTGGCATTTCTATCCCGAGCGAGACGGCGAACAATTACGAAATTCTCGACACGAACGAAGATGAGACGAAACTGAATGCGTACGTTGATAGAAGTTTGGCCGAGCCGTTGCGGGCAGCCTCGCCCACGGTCTTTGTTTCTTCTGGCTGGTACATCATGACGCCGGAGGTGCTTGATATTGCTCCGAACGAGATGCCGCTTTCGCACGAAACACATGTTTGGCCGGCTTTATCTAAATCCGGTCGGCCACTCGGTTTCTATCACGCCACTGAACCATGGTTTGATTCCGGGACGCATGAACGATTGGCGCGGGTTGAAGATTTCCTGCGAAAGAAAGCGGAGTAATCTCCTGTTATCCACCCCGAGGCCACGAGGGGTAGCATCCAATAACGAAATTCTATCCCTCCTGGCGTCGGGATGGATGCAATGAACCGATCTCTTATGAACATTCTCCGTTCACTTGTCCGTCTTCTAGTTCTCGCTGCTGCTATTTCCGTTGTTTGTTTCGTAGTGGCCGTGAATCAAATCAATCGCATTTTTTTACAGCAGCCTAAGGCAGACGCCCAAGCGGTTTCTTTTGTAGTCACTTCTGGTGAGTCATTTGCTACCGTGGGCAGCCGATTGAAAGACGATGGCGTAATTGCGAACGCGCTCTGGTTTAGAGTGGCGGGGGAGTTTTCCGGATTGACTGATGACTTGCAGGCTGGCACTTATTCATTTAAGGCTGGTCAGAATTACGGAGACATTTTGGCACATCTAACTACCAGTGAAGTGACAGACGTGGCTATTACTTTTCCAGAAGGTTTGACCATTAAACAAATGGGCGAGTTGGTGACGGCCAAGTTCGACATTTCGGCTGACGAATGGGCCAAGGAAACCGGGCAGTATTCTCAGTTTGAAACGCACCCATTTGTGGTGCGGGCCCAGAAGCCGGATGATGTAGACCTGGAAGGTTATTTGTTTCCAGACACTTACCGGTTTTTTGCTGACGCTACCGCTGAGGATATAGTGAAAAAAATGTTGGACACCATGGAGACTCGGGTGAACGGCCTGGACGAACCGACAGACGACGCGGTTGGTATGACTACGCATGAGATTCTGACGCTGGCGTCTATTGTAGAGCGTGAAGTACGAAAGCCGTCAGAGATGAAGAACGTGGCCGACATTTTTTTGAAGCGTCTGTCTATCGGCATGGCTCTTCAGGCGGATTCGACGGTTAATTACGTGACCGGTGGGGACGATCCATCCATCTCCTTAGACGACACAGATTTGGATTCGCCCTACAACACGTATAGGAATCCCGGCTTGCCCCCTGGACCCATTAGTAATCCCGGCATGAACGCCCTGACCGCCGTGATTCATCCCGCGACCAACGACTACCTGTACTTCCTGACGGACGAGTTGGGCAATGTGTATTACGGAGCAACGTTTGATCAGCACATCGCCAACCGAAAGTATCTAGATTAGTGCGCCACCCTGAGTGAGGGGCCGCGCAGGGCGCGCGGCGTTCGACCACCCCCCGGCCCCCTCCTTCGTAAGGAGGGGGAGACTGCGAACCATCCTGACCAATCGCGGAGGGGGAGGCAGCGAACCATCCTGACCATTATGACCGAGCTCATGAATTGGGAGTTGTATGGAGAACGAAGAAAAAAATTAAGGAATCGGGCGACGTATTCCGAGAAATTGTTGTGGCAGTTTTTGAAAGGTAATCAAGCCGGGGCTAAGTTTAAACGGCAGTCTGGTATTGGGCCATTTATTGCTGATTTTTATTGCCCAGAGTTTAATCTCGTCGTCGAATTGGACGGGAAATATCACGAATCTCCGGAAGCGCAGGCATATGATGCCCGTCGTAACGAGTACATGCTGAATCTCCGACTTAAGGTTTTACGTTTTAAGAATGAAGAACTCGACACCGACCCCGACAGCGTCATCAGACGTATCACCGAAGCCCTTGGTCAGTAGCAGGTCAGGGTTTAGGATCAGGGTGGCTCGCATATTCCCCCTCCTTACGAAGGAGGGGGTTAGGGGGTGGTCGAACGCCGCGCGCCCTGCGCGGCCCCCAGTCAGGGTGGTTGTGCTAAACTGTCCGCATCTATGAAGGAATTCGTTTTATCAGGCGGTGGCGCGGCCAATCTACACATTGATTACCGGGGCGAATTAAATGACGAGCAGTACGCAGTTGTTGAGAACGGCGATGGGCCGTGTCTAGTACTCGCAGGCGCAGGTTCCGGCAAGACGCGAACCGTAACTTATCGCGTTGCGTGGTTGCTTGAGCACGGCGTTCCGCCGGATCGCATTTTGCTGTTGACGTTCACTAACAAGGCGGCCAAGGAAATGATGACACGCTCGGAAGCGTTGCTTAAAGTTTTCCCGCAGGGCTTGTGGGCGGGGACTTTTCACTCTATTGCGAACCGACTGTTACGCATGTACGGCGACAGAACTGTTTTTGGTCGAGACTTCTCAATCCTGGACGAAGAAGATGCCAATGACATGATGAAGCTTTGTATAAAGGCACGTCATGTGAAGGTCACAGGCGAGCGTTTTCCGTCGCCGTCGGTTTGCCGTAGCATTGGTTCATACGCGGTTAACGCTCGCTTGTCGGCCGACCAAGTTATTGAATGGAAGCATCCCGCGCTCGTAGGTTTTAAGGACGATATCCTGGCGGTTATAGACATGTACGGCAAAGAAAAAGAGCGCCAGAAAGCGATGGATTTTGATGATCTCCTTGTTAAACTTCTGGAGCTACTCCAGCGCGATGACGATTTGCGTCAGAAACTTGGCAACAAATTTGCCTACGTTTTGGTGGACGAGTTCCAGGACACAAACATGATTCAGGCGGAGATAGTGCATTTACTGTCGAGCGTGAACGGGAACTTGCTCGTGGTGGGCGATGACGCGCAGAGCATTTATTCTTTCCGTGCCGCAGAAATTAAAAACATTCTCGATTTTCCGAAGCGATACGAGAATGCTCAGGTGTTTAGATTGGTCACGAACTATCGCTCGACTCCAGAAATTCTTGCGGTCGCGAACGCAGTAATTAAGAACAATAAAGAACAGTTCGCTAAAGACCTGACGGCCGTAGTCGCGCACGGCGACCGACCTTCGCTTGTGCCGGCCAGTGACGAGCGGCAAGAAGCGCAGTATGTGACTGAACAAATTCTGGAGTTAATTGACGGAGGAGCGCCACTAAAGAGTATCGCTGTTCTTTTTCGAGCCGCCTTTCACTCGCAGTCACTTGAATTCGAACTCATGCGTCGTGATATTCCTTATGAGTATAGAGGTGGTTTGAAGTTCTTCGAGCGTGCCCATGTAAAAGACGCCATTGCTCACCTTCGAGTAATCCGAAACGTGAAAGACGGCATGGCTTGGATGCGTGCGCTTCAGATTCACCCCGGCATGGGTCTCGTGACCGCTAGCAAGGCTGCGAATTATCTCGGCGAACTATCTGACGCGCAGACGGCAATTGTTAGCTCCCCGCCGTTAGGTGCCAAGGCGACGCTTGGCTGGCATAAATGCGTGCAAATTTTCGGCGCTATGCTGGTCGAGTCTTCGCCGGCCGGCATGCTCCGCGCCTTCGCGTCGAGTGAGCCTTACAAGCAGTACCTGGAGGCTGAGTATCAGAACGCTCGTGAACGCCAGGAAGACCTTGAGCAGTTCGGCTTGTTCGCTGAGCAGTACGAAAAGCTCGGCGACTTCCTGGATGCCGTTACTTTGACTGGCGACTTCGGCGTTGCGCTTCAGGATCCTGAGAAGCCTAGAGAAGAAGACGGGGGAGACAAGCTTATTCTTTCGACCATTCACCAAGCCAAGGGTCTGGAGTGGGACAGCGTGTTTATTATTCACTTGGCCGAGGGGGCATTTCCACACTCGCGCGCTTATAGCGAGGAGAACGGCATGGCTGAGGAGCGTCGCCTGTTCTACGTAGCCGCCACTCGCGCTCGCCG
>CAYGEQ010000027.1:0-1889 GCA_964348985.1 uncultured Gammaproteobacteria bacterium
ATCACAGTCGATATCATCCGCATGCTTGATACCTTTGACGTAGTGGTCATAGTGTCAGGCGATGGCGATTACGTACCGCTCGGCGAATACATCAAGAACCGCGGACGCATTTTCCATGTAGTGAGCTTCCGTGAATCTACCTCAAGCAAACTAGTTGAAGCCGCGGACATTTACACTAACCTGTCAGATAACTTGGGCGAGTTCCTAATCAAGGACGCCAAGTACCGCCCAGCTCAACAGCGAGTTGGCTCAACCACAGATACCTTTGACGACGTGATTGCTGAACAAAGTGAAAATAAGTTCGTGAGCTCGGCCCCCGCACCCATGCCCCCAAAGCGTCGCGGTCGCCCAGCAAAAACAGTGTAAGTGAAAATAATAGGAAACGTAGAAGGGTAAAAATAAAATTATATGCAAACATCGCATTCCATTGATTTTGGCGGTAAGAAGTTAACCATTGAAACAGGTAAATTTGCTAAGGCAGCTAACGGCAGCTGCACCGTGCGCTACGGTGACACGGTGGTACTCGCTACAGCCGTCATGAGCAAAGACGCACGTCCAGGTTTAGGCTTCTTCCCACTCATGGTGGATTTTGAAGAGAAGCTTTACGCCGCTGGCCGTATTAAGGGCTCCCGCTTTATTAAGCGCGAAGGCCGGCCTACTGACGAAGCCGTGCTCGTGGCTCGTTTCATTGACCGCGCCATTCGTCCGCTTTTTGATTCACGCATGGCTAATGACGTACAGGTCATCCTGACCGTACTCGCGTTTGACGGTGAAAATGATGCTGACATTCCAGCGTTCATCGGCGCTGCTTGCGCGCTTCACATGTCTGACATTCCATGGAACGGCCCAATTGCCGTGGCCCGCGTTAACAAGGACGCAGAAGGCAAGTTCATCGCTAACGGCTCATATGCCGAGCGCGAGATCGCCAAGTTCGACGTCGACGTCGCTGGTACGCCAGACAAAGTACTCATGCTGGAAGCTGGCTGTGCTGAAGCCCCAGAAAGCGAAATCATTGACGCTATTGTCTTCGGCCAAAAACAGTTAGGCCCAGTTATTGAGCTAATTGAAAAAGTTCGCTCTGAAGCCGGCAAGCCCAAGCTTGACCTCTTCACCCCAAAAACTGATGACGCTAAGCGCGTAGCCGACAAAACTGCTGACCTCAAAGCTTTGCTCGCCCCGTTTGTGACTAAAACTGTAGCTGAGCTTTTCTTCGGCGCGCCCAAAGCCTCTAAGCTTGAGCGTGTGGTGGCCAAGGACGAACTAAAAAAGCGCGTAGTTGCTTTCCTAACTGAACAAGGTCAGGACGAAGAGGGAATTATCATCGGTAAGTCGCTCATTAGCGAATTACTGGATGGCGAAATCACTCGCACTATCATTGAAGACAAGAAGCGCGTGGATGGCCGCGGTTTGGACGAAGTGCGCGAGCTGACCAGCGAAGCTGGCATCTTGCCTTGCGTACACGGTTCCGGTTTATTCTCTCGCGGTGAAACGCAGGTTCTCTCCGTAGTCACCCTCGGCGCTCCTGGCGACAAGCAGACGCTGGATGGCATGGAATTAGTTGGCGAACGCCGATTCATGCATCACTATAACTTCCCTCCGTTCTCCGTTGGCGAAGCTAAGCCATTACGTGGCGCTGGTCGTCGCGAGGTTGGTCACGGTGCACTAGCAGAAAAGGCCCTTGCCTTCATGATTCCAGACAAAGAAATCTTCCCCTACACTCTACGTGTAGTTTCTGAAGTACTTGGCTCGAACGGCTCTAGCTCCATGGGCTCTACCTGTGGCGCTACACTCGCCCTCATGGATGCTGGTGTGCCTATTAAAGCTCCGGTAGCCGGTATTGCTATGGGCGTAGCCTCAGACGGCGAACGTTTCCAGGTTATTACTGACCT
>CAYGEQ010000027.1:1989-9457 GCA_964348985.1 uncultured Gammaproteobacteria bacterium
GTCATGATTACTTCTCCTGATGCAGAATCCGCTCAGAAGGCGTATGATTGGATCTATAACCTGACCCGTGACATCCAGGTTGGCGAAATCTTCCACGGTGACGTAGTCCGCCTCATGGATTTCGGTGCTTTCGTCGAACTCCTCCCGGGCAAGGACGGCCTCGTCCACGTGTCTGAAATGGCCCCATGGCGCGTAGACAAGGTCACGGACATTGTGAACGTCGGCAGCAAAGTACACGTCAAAGTGATCGAAATTGACGAAAAGGGCCGCGTCAACCTGTCCATGAAGCAGGCCGAAGGTAACGTCTACACAGACGAGATGAAAGCTAAAGCTAGCACCGGTGAAGGCGCTTCAGCCGGACGTCGTCCAGCTACCAAGCCACAGGGCAAGCGCTACGACTAAGCCATGAACCCACTTAACATCCCACTGTCTAATAACCCAACCCGCCAAAATACCTGGCGGGTTGTGGTATTTGTGGCGCCGATTATCATCACCTCTTGTTTTGTCATGGCACTAGCGAGAATTTGGTTCACCGCTGACACTCTTAGTTCCTTTGCCCCTGACAACACAGAAATCACCGTGAGGATATTACATAATGCCAAGACTCAAGAAATCATTGAAAGCAAATTTCACGGAACCCTGCTTTTTGCCAACGCTCCCTTTACACTTAATGAGATAGTTGGCTGGTCAAAACGCGACAGTGCTATTTTTATCAATGATAGTGGAATAGTTGGCGTAGCTATAACGGGTAAATTGCCGGCAGTCGCTCAAACAGAAGCAGTCAATCTTGGTCTGACAGTTACAGAAAAATCAGGTCGAACTTATTTAGGCACAGTCCCTCCAAACTCTGAAGATCGAGCGTTGCGGTTGCCTATTAAACTATGGTGGCCCAGGTTCAACGGGGAAGTGCTCATGTCCGGTCAGAAAACTAGCGCGCCTCTCAGGCTAGCTCAGAATTCGCTAACTATTCACGGGCTTGGGCGAATGACGGCCAACCGTGAACCAATAACTGATGAATTATTGGTCAAAATCTCAGTATCCAGCCAAGAAGCTCAAACACTCCTAGGATTTGATGTGCCGCTGGTCTTCCCTGGTCTCAATGAGTTAGAGGCGCAAATGACCGCCCACGGTTTTAACCTAACACTCGGACAGGATGACCAAGGCCTGGCTTATAGCATCTCTATTCCGTCCGCTGACCTAAGAACAGAAGCCCTGGAAAACATGGTTAGCGAGCTATATCACACCAAATCACTGACCGTTGAAAAAAATGAGGGTAGTTACACCACTTTTAACGAAATTGTCGCCTCATCCGCAGCTAAACCAATAACCACTACGGATCCATCAGCTACTATTTCATATATAGAAGATAACTCCGGGGGGATAGTGCGCACCGCCCTAACCGCCCACGGCTTCATTCTGACGAATAGACCGGTGACAATTACCGACAGGTCAGCCGTATCCACGTATAAAAATTCATGTCTCCCCAGTGCGCGGCAATGGATAAGTATCAAAAAGCTATCCGAGCTCTTACCGACAGGTTTGTCCACACTAGGCTGGACAATGCCTCATATAATCCTGGAAAGTCAGGAAATAGCCTTTTCGAAACGTAAAACTCGAGTTTGCTGGTGATAAAGTGTGGATAAGTACCGACTTATGCACACTTTTTGTATTCAATAACTGAATACCTTTGGTGTCACCTTATCCACACATAAATATAATTTGGCTAATATAAGCAGTTAATAACTTATATACAAATTGTACTCAGGGTTTATACTGGATAAGTAATCGTTCTTTCCACAATACCTAACTTACGCCATCCAGGCGTAAGAAATGACAGGGGAAATTTTCCGAAGCCCCACAAACACTTCGGGAGGTACCTCACTTGCACTCCTCCTCTTTTGGCTCAGCTACTGACTGTAGAAGCAATTACCAGTAAGTAGCGAAACCAAAGGAGGGGTAGGGCGAGCGTCAGTTTAGATCTGAAGGACAGGAGGACATGGGTTATTGAGTTAAACGCACATTAAACGTGCGCGCTTAGCCCAATATCACATGCCAGGGTCCCCAGATCGCCCGGCCAGTTAAGCTGGCCAAAGGGGTTCAACCGCAGGGAGATGCTTTGCACCGCCTCTTGCGACCGAGCCCCCTTTTCTTTTTCTATAGAATCAGCTATTGTCGTAGAAAGCACTATTTTATGGCTAAAGTCGTCGGCGTCAAAATTATTGAGGAAATGAAGGGTTTGCTTTTGATCGAGCGCACGAAGCTTGAAAAAGAGCTGACTCAATTTACTCACAGAGATCCAAATGCTCCTGGTACTTTTGTTACAGAATATAAGGACGTCGGCAGCGATGAAGGAGAAAACGCCTATGAAGTCGCCCAATTTAGCGACAACCTATCCCTTGAGCAGGAACTAGAATCCGCTCTTAAGGACGTAAACTCGGCCCTCAAAGCGATTGAAAAAGGCGTTTACGGTACCTGTAAGTATTGCCAGCAACCCATCACCGAAGCTCGTCTAAAAATCAGACCGACTTCCACCTCTTGCGTAGCCTGCAAGAAGACTCTGACCCAGGAAATGTAATATGACCCGCGCCCGATTCCTCATGGGCGTAGGCGCGGTTCTATTCATCTTCGTGATTGATGCGGTAGCTAAATTTTTAGCCCTCGCCCACGCCGGACCAGCCAACACTAGCGAGATACCGTCACCGGTCGCCTTCGCTCTACATAAAAATCCAGGTATTGCCTTTGATATTCCGGTGCCTTTTTTTATTATTTTACCTCTCACTCTAGGCATCATCATCTTTTTTGGGGCACATTTTGGACGGCAAGCATTCATCAATAAACGCCTGGAAGAAGGCCTGGCCTGTGTCATGATTTGTTCCGGCGCGCTCGGAAATTTCTTAGACCGCGCTCTTAACGGCTTCACTACAGACTACTTAATACTTTTTAGAACATCAGCTATTAATTTAGCGGATGTCCTAATCATCTTGGGCATGGCCTTATTCCTGTGGTACCATGAGGGCAATCCCCAGGTCGAGAAAAATTTAACTTAAAACTCCCCGTACATTTTTTGTATGGGTTTTGCTTTTGTTAGTGCTGCCACCGTCTTTGGACTTGAAGCAGTGCACGTTGAGGTAGAGGCTGACATCTCTAAGGGTTTGCCGAAATTTCATATTGTCGGCTTACCAGATGCCGCCACCAGTGAAGCCAGGGAGCGAGTCCGTTCGGCCATAAAAAACAGTGGGCTCAAATTCCCGCGCCCAGTAATAACCGTAAATTTGGCGCCAGCTAGTCTCAAAAAACACGGCGCCGCCTATGATTTACCAATCGCGCTCGGCATCCTGGTGGCTGACGGCACCATTCCGCCTAAAGCATTGGACCGTCTCCTGGTCCTCGGAGAACTGGCGCTAGACGGCCGGATCAGAACAACCACCGGCATCTTGCCCTGTGTCATGATGGCCAAAAAACGCGGCTTTACCGGGGTTATTGTCCCCGAAGAAAACGCCCGCGAAGCCTCGCTCATTGAGGAAATAAACGTCTACCCAGTTAAAAATCTCATGTCATTAGTGCAGTCTCTTCAGGATGGTTCGCTTCTCCCTCTCCCCACCGGGGAGAGGGTCGGGGTGAGGGCTGAGGCCGCCAGGCCCACGGTCAGGGTGGGCACCAACTTTGCGGACATAGCCGGTCAGTCCCAAGCTAAACGAGCCCTGGAAATTGCTGCGTCTGGCGGGCATAACGTGCTTTTAATCGGCTCACCCGGTAGCGGCAAAACCCTCCTGGCCCGTTCACTACCAGGAATTCTCCCTCCACTGTCTTTTGACGAAGCTCTAGAAATCACGGCCATTCATTCGGTTCACGGTAGTTTAGACAAAGATGAAGTACTACTACAGGAGAGACCGTTCCGCTCACCACATCACAGCGCGAGCGGCGTAGCGTTAGTGGGCGGAGGAGGCAATCCGAAACCGGGCGAAATTACCTTAGCGCATCGTGGCGTACTGTTCTTGGATGAATTTCCAGAATTTCCGCGTCACGCGCTAGAACACCTGCGTCAACCACTAGAAGAAGGCCGGGTCACCGTCTCACGAGCAGCTGGCAGCGTAGTGTTTCCAGCCCGTTTCATGCTGGTAGCCGCCATGAATCCATGTCCGTGCGGCTATGCCTTTGATCAAGAACGCCGCTGTGTTTGCACCCCGTTTGTTAAAGAGCGTTACCGGCAAAAAATCTCTGGCCCGCTTTTAGACAGAATCGATTTGATCGTGGAAGTCCCACGGCTACCGCTCTCAGCGTTTAGTGATACTGCCCGAGAAGACTCATTACTCGTCTGCCAGCGCGTCTCCCGCGCCCGTAGAGTAGCCCAAGAACGGTACAAGACCCTTAGCCTCGCCACGAACGCCGAGCTAGGTGCCAGCACTCTCAAACAGTTCTGCGTGCTGGCGCCTGGTGACCTAGCATTCTTTCAAAAGTCAGCCGAAGCCCTACGCCTGTCCGCCCGCGCGTACACCAGGATCCTGAAGGTCGCCAGAACCATTGCTGACCTAAATGAAAAACCCGCGATTGAACGCGGGCATCTCATGGAAGCACTCCAATTCCGCTCAACACTTACCGGAGATAATCAAGCGGATTCTTAAACTTACCGTTCACTATCACTTCAAAGTGCAAGTGGGTTCCGGTTGAGTTACCCGTTGAACCGCAGCGTCCCAGTGAAGTTCCACCCGTTACCTGTTCGCCAGCTTTTACGTAGATAGAGTAGAAGTGACCGTAGCGCGTCACAATACCATTGCCGTGGTTAATCTCTACCGTATTACCATAGCCACGCTTGGCCCCAGCAAACTGCACAATACCATCAGCCGAAGCATAATTGTCATGCGTGCTTGTACCGTTTGCGCGTCCATTACAATCAACATCCAGTCCAGTGTGCGTCCAGGACAAACCGCGGACTACGTACTTCAAATCTGTTGGCCAATACATCTTACCGGCTACCGGCTTATCAGTTGAGCCGGCCGAAGAAGGCGCTGTGGTGAAAATATCTTTGACCGCCACCGGCCTAACAACTGGCTTAGGTGCTGGTGCCTGGAATTCACCACCTGGCACAATCAACGTAGTACCAACCGTTAGCGCGCCACCGCTCTTGAGCTGGTTATAGCTAAGAATCTCGTCAGTATTAACAGCATATTTCTTAGCAATAGCTGTGGCCGTATCACCGCTCTTCACCGTATGAACCACGCCAGAGACCGGCAGGATCTTCAGATTATCACCGGGCTTAATCACTGAACGTACTGATAAGTTGTTGGCCCACAATAAAGTGTTTAACGTAATGCCGTATTTCTGAGCAATGGTAGATAAGGTGTCTCCAGCGCCCACCGCGTGAGAAACTACACCCTCTCTAGGCGCCAATGTATCAGCGGTGGTGGTGCTAACAGATGCCTGAGATAAAATACCCTGTCCTAACACTAGGCTAGTAGGTACAGAAGGGTTATTAGAATTCTGACGAACAGCTGGCCGGAGCGTACTAGCATCCATCACCTGAGAAGCCACCGGTCTAGAATAATCAACATACTGGTCAATGATCTCCACTGATTCATCCGTGACTATGGCGTACAATAAACTTTTTTCGCCAAAGCTGTCAGCCTCGGCTCTAGCCTGAGAAAACTGTAAGTTAACGCCAATAGCCACAAAAACCACCAACATAACTACTCCATGAATGGTGTATCTGTTGGATAACACAAACATGAATCTATTTTTAGCTGGCCTATACCAAGTACTCAATCTTTTTTGTGAAGCGAAAATTACCCCGTAAACGGGCAGAACAATGAGGTGCAAAATAAATCTACCAAGCGGTGACAGGGCTCTAACAAACACCGAGCCAACAAACAAGGCTACTCGTTTGAGTACCACCAACAGCCCCACTAATAAGAGGCCTAATTTAATAAAAAATGGCGAATTAAAGCGAGAAATATGCGGGTAGGGTTACTTATTTATTATACCGCAAAACCTAGCTAATGGCCAGTTTGTCTGGTTGACTAATCAAATAATTTCTTTATACTTCGCCTACTTTTACTTCGCGAACAACCCTATGGCCCACAAGCTTGAGAAACTCGAAAAAAACCAGGTGAAGCTCACTATTACTATTCCAGCCGAGGAAGTCTTGGCCGGCATGAAGCATACCGCGGAACATGTCTCAGAAGAGTCCTCTATTCCTGGTTTCCGTCCTGGTAAGGCCCCTTACGAAACAGTTGTTAAGCGTATGGGCGAGATGAAGTTGCTCGAAGCTGCTTCTGAAGAGCTTATTCGCAACGCTTTTGTTAAAGCCATGATCGAGGAAGATCTAGAAACTGTTGGTCAACCGTTTTTTGGCGTAGAAAAGATGGCTCCGGGCAATGATCTAGTTTTTACTGCTGAAATGTCCCTCATGCCTCAAGTCACCAAACTCGGGGACTACAAAACATTAAGCATCAAAGCCGAACCTGCAGCCGCTACTACTGAGATGATTGAGAAAGCTAAATCAGACCTCCTCACCATGAAAATGAAGGAGACTAAGGCTGAAGCGGGTCGCGCTTTAGAAAAGGGGGACAAGGCAGTGGTTAATCTCTCCATGAAAAAGGACGGCGTAGTAATTGAGGGTGGGGAAGCGCAAAACCATGCGGTGTACACAAATGAGCCTCATTACATCCCGGGCTTTGTCGAGGCCATTCTAGGTGCCAAAGAAGGTGAAGAAAAAACTTTCGCTCTGAAGTTTCCTGAAGACCACTACCAGAAGCACATTGCCGGTCAGAACGTAGACTTCACTGTTAAGTTGAATGAAATTTTCGCTATTCAACTCCCTGATTATAATGACGAGTTTGCAAAGTCTCTCGGCATCGGGTCAGTCGACGAGCTAACTAAGAAGCTGACCGAAAACTTGAGCGCCGAGAAGACGGCGGAGGAATCTCGGCGTCAGGAAAAAGCCTTGCTTGAATTGCTCGCTGAAAAATCTACTTTTGATGAGTTCAGTGACCTACTTGTAAACCAGGAGATTGACAAAATGGTCTCCGAACTTAAGCAGTGGGTTTTTGACCAGGGAATGGAGTGGGAAAAGTACGTTTCCTCTATCGGTAAATCCGAAACAGAAATGAAACTGGACTTCACCCCGCAGGCCATCACACGTCTCAAGGTCGCTCTCGTCTTGAACGAAGTGGCCAAGATCGAAAAGATTGATCCCGCCTCTCAAGAAATCGACAACGAGGTAGACGAAGTAGCCAAAACAGTTGGCGAAAACAAAGAAGCTAAAGAATACGTCTACTCCCCAGCCTTCCGCGACCGCATTGAACACCAGGTCCGTAATCGCAAAGTAGTCGAGTTCCTCAAGAAAATGATGGTGAAGTAACCTCGTTGTAGGGGTCGACCCATGCGTCGACCCGCCCCGACGTTAGGAGGGGCCTAGAGGTGGTGGTTATTGAAATGGCTCTCGATACAAATCGAGGGCTTTTTCATTTGC
>CAYGEQ010000028.1:0-2118 GCA_964348985.1 uncultured Gammaproteobacteria bacterium
TACTCGGCCGTGCGTATCACGCATATCCCGACTAATACAGTTGTCACCTGTCAGAATGAACGGTCCCAACTGCAGAACCGGGAAACAGCCATGAAGGTGCTGAAGTCCCGCTTGTACAAGTTGATGGTTGAAGCTCGAGCTACTAGGCTTTCTGACGTGAAGGGCGAGCATAAGACAGCCGCTTGGGGAAACCAGATTCGCTCATATGTTCTTCACCCGTATAAAATGGTGAAGGATCACCGCACAGACATTGAAACAACTGACGCCGAGGCGGTACTGGAGGGGGAATTAAAGCAGTTTATGGAGGCGTATCTGAGAAAGTCGGTTGAAACGCGAAGTTAAAAAAGTTGAAAAAGCCAAAGAAAGTTAAAAAAGTAATTCCCATCAGTTTCCCACTTTACAGCTTTTTAAACCTTTTTAACTTTTTAAACTACTAATCTTATGAAAACATTAGTAACGGGCGGTTCTGGATTCATTGGCTCGCACTTGGTGGATGCCTTGATCGAAGCCGGACATGGTGTCACGGTGATTGATTGGGCTGAACCGGGGGATAGAAAGAACGAGCGGGCACAATATGTACTTAAGGACATTCGGGATAAGGATCTTGAGGGCGTCATGTCTCAGATTTCGCCGGAAGTAGTTTTTCATTTGGCCGCTCATATTGATGATAGAGCCAGCGTGCAGGATCCGGTCATGAACGCCGAACACAATGAGTTAGGCTCGATTAATGTTTTTGAGGGTGCCCGTAAGAGCGGAGCTAAGAAGATAATTTTTGCTTCCAGTTGTGCGGTTTATGGTTTGCAGGAGAAGATGCCAATCACAGAAAAAGTTACGCCGCGTCCCCGCACACCTTATGGTATTTCTAAGCTGGCCGGCGAGCATTACCTTGAGGCGTATACGCTTGAGCATGGCCTGGTTACTGTAGCTTTACGGTTTGCTAACGTTTACGGTCCACGTCAGGACGGCAGTAAGGAATCTGGCGCTATCGCTATTTTTACCGCTAAGCTCTTGGCTCATGAAGCGCCCTTTATTAATGATAGCGGTGCCACTACCCGCGATTACGTGTTTGTGGGCGACGTGGTTTCGGCTTTAGTTAAAGCTGGCGAAGGTAACGTATCGGGCGTATTTAACGTGGGCACCGGCAAAGAAATTTCCACTAGCGATTTGTTTGAGCTGGTTAAGGATTTGGCCAAGTCCGATGTTCAGCCTGTACCTAGACCAGAGGTTAGAGACGCGGTGACCAGAATGTCCCTTAAAAACAGCTTGCTTAAAAAGACATTTGGCTGGAAACCAAAGACCGGACTTAAGAAGGGCATTAAACAGACGCTTTTGTGGTATTCGCGAAAAAATCGTACGGCCAGCATTTCTTAAAGGACCAGTCGGTCATAGATAAGATCATTGCCGCGGCAGAAATAGTGCCCGGTGATCTTGTGGTTGAGGTTGGTCCAGGCACGGGCGCGCTCACTAAAAGTCTCGCGCCAATTTCCTCGAGGCTTGTTCTTATCGAAGCTGATGCTGAGCTCATTCCCGGCCTGACCGCCTATTTCAAAGACGCTACTGTCATCAAAGCCGACGCCGCTCAGTTCGATTTCTCATCCCTTTATAACCCTTTATTACCTTCTATAACCCCTTGGGTATTTGTTTCTAATCTTCCATATAACGCCGGCAACGCTATTTTAATGAACGTGCTTACCTGTAAGAACCCTCCCAAGAGATCAGTCGTCATGTTGCAGAAAGAAGTGGGGGAGCGGATGCTGTGGACTGACCCGGGTGTTCTCTCAGTGGCTGTTCAGCTTTACGCACAGGTGGAGAAGGTGTGCATAGTTCCGCCGGGCGCTTTTTCTCCGCCACCCAAGGTGGATTCAATGGTTTTGAAATTAACCCCGCGTCACTCCACCGACCCACTCTATCCCCCTGGATGGGGGAAGGAGCGAACCATGCGGGTGATCGCGGTGGCCAAAGCCGGTTTTGCTAACCGTCGGAAGCAATTGCACAAAAATTTGTCAGACGCTTCACTTTATTCTAGCGAAGAGGTGAAAACTAAACTGGTCGAGCTCGGACATTCGCCACTTGCACGCGCGGAAGAGTTGAGTTTGAAGGATTGGATTGAACTTTCTT
>CAYGEQ010000028.1:2218-3554 GCA_964348985.1 uncultured Gammaproteobacteria bacterium
TCTCTTCCTCCGTGTTATAATCTGGAGGTATGGACGAACAGGGTTTTGTATTGCAGGAACCCCGACCGGAGTTGGGGAAAGAACAAAAAGTTGGTCTTATTTTTGTTATACTTTCTGGAGTTGGTGCAGTTATTTTAGGCTCAGTATACGTTTGGAATCATTTAGCTTCCCCTTTCATCATCACTTATAACGGCCCTAAATTATTAGTGGGGGATGACGCTACGCAGACGGCCATTTTAAAAGAAAAGGCCGCTGATACTGACTTGGACGGCTTGTCAGATTATGACGAGAAGAGTGTTTACGGCACTAGTCCGTACCTCTCAGATTCAGATTCGGACGGCATTGATGATAAGTCAGAGGTGACTGCTGGCACGGATCCGTTGTGTAAAACCGGGGCTAAGTGTGATTCTGTGGTGGCTGACCCAGAAGCTTATGTACCGGATACGTCTGCTGGAACATTTTTAGATGAGGTAGAGCAGCCGGTCGCCGTACCCGTTCCACCTTCTGGAGTGGGTGGTGATTCTACTCTTTCTCCTAACGCCGCTTCCGGTAGTTTGACCGCGGCGGATATAGAATCTCTCAAGGGTTTGCCAGTTGATCAGGTGCGTGCGCTCTTGATTTCTTCCGGGGCTGACTCGGCTAAGATTAACGCTATGTCTGATGCAGAAGTGCAAACGGCTTATGTCGATTTACTCTCGTCTTTGACACCCACCCCATAGCCTGTGCAGCCAAACTACAAAGCACCATTATCGTTCAGGATCTTGAGGCAACTGGGTGTTGCCTGGCTAATGTTTGTTGTCCTGGCGACTCCATTATTGGCCCGCGCTCAAACGGTGGACCCAGTGAACGCAGCTATTGAAACGGCCGAAACGGTTACTTTAGCTGCGGATAAAGCAGGGACAGTGGCTAGTCAGGTGGCCAAACAGTCATTAAGTCATTCCGTGACCATGTTTTTGATTAACTTGATGACGTATGCAGCTGATAAAGCTGCGTATGAGGCGGCGGTTAGAGTGGCTACCGCTGGACCAGGCGGAACCTCCTTGTTTACTCAGGACGCTTGGGACGGATATTTTGACGAGGTGGCCGGTGCTTCAGCTGCCAATGCCCTTGATTTACTGAGTGAGGAAATATCTGGGTCAGGTGGGATGTTAAAGAATTTTAATCTTTGTGATCCTGGTAATGTTAATGTAACTTTGGCCTTTAAATTTGGTATTAAGTCAGTTTTTAAACCAGAGGAGCCAAAATGTGAGATTAAAGAAGTGGTTGGTAATTGGAAGGGCTTCGTGGCTGACGCTTCTCAGCAGTTTGCCGGCGGGGATGCCAGGAACCAGTTTGT
>CAYGEQ010000028.1:3654-9321 GCA_964348985.1 uncultured Gammaproteobacteria bacterium
GTTTATACCGGCCTATTTGAGATTGATCCGTCTTTGATTAACGTAGACCCTTTTGATCCAAATTCTTTTGCTCAATCTGGTTCTGACTCGTCAATTTCTAGTTTGCGGGCTATTTTTACGGCTGCTCCGCTCCAGATTACTAATTACAGCATTCTTCAGGAATTTGGCGCTTGCCCAACCTCAAACCGGGGTCTTTATAACTGCGTAGCGGACAGCGCGTTGATCTCTGCAGTTGCTCGTGCCTCATCTGGTTCCGCTGTCACTGTTCAGGAGGCTATGGATGACGGCTTGTTAAAGCCTGACTGGCCACTAATTCCTAGTTCAGATCAGGCTAGGAATCAGGATTCATTTTGCTATTCTTATGGTTATTGTTACGGCAACTTGGTTAAGCTAAGAAAGGCTCGGGTTATTTCTATCGGCTGGGAATTTGCCGCCAATTCAGAGTTTAATTCAGCTAATGATCCGGCCACCTTGCGTGAAGTTGTCCAGGGTTTCAATAATTGTAATGATGCCGGACAGCCAGATGCTGACCACCCATGGTGTAAGCTGATTGACCCTAACTGGGTATTAAAGTATCCGCAGACTCAGTGTCGAGCCGATGTTAACGGCCAGCTTCTGGTAGCTAAGGGGTCCAGTGAACGTCAGACTGAGTGCGTAGATATGCCTAGTTGTATTGCTGAAGATGAGAATGGCAATTGTACTGGCGGGTACGGATATTGTGTGCGCGAAGAGAACGTGTGGCAGTTCCGTGGACAGTCTTGTCCTAAAGAATTCGCCTCATGTATCACCGTAAAAAATGACGAAAAAACGGTTTCTTATTTGCGGAATACCACGGATCCAGGCCCGTGTTCTGAAGATAATGCCGGCTGTCAGTGGTATGTGAATAATAAGTCGGCTGATGGAGCTGGATCCTTTATTTACCCAGATATTACCAGCGTAGCCTCGGCCGATACTGATCCAAACGCCTATAAACAAAGGACGTATTTTACTGGTCAGGTTGAGGAGTGTGACGCGGAGAACGGTGGCTGTCGGGAGCTGGTTGTCAGGAATGACGGCTTGAGCTTAAACATGGTGATTAACCCAGGTTTTGAGAAAAATGTAGACGCTAATACTTTGCCTGATGGGTGGAATTTTGCGGGTGGCACGCCGCTGGTTGATACCACCAGCGCTTATTCTAGGAGCGGGGTAGCGGCCATGAAGGCTGGCTCGGCTATTGCTTATGAAACAGCTATCGAATTTTCTCAAAGTCGTTTCTATACCATGTCCTTTTATGCTCGTCAGGAAGCCGCTGGAGGCACCGGACGAGGTCAACTATACGTTGGCTTTAACGCAGATGACGGTTCCTCCGTGGAGTTAGCTGGTACTAGTAAGTCCGCTAGCGCCAACGCCCAGTCCTGTGACTTTAGTGATGGTAATGGTGATGGCCGCATGGATGCCGTTACCTTGACCGGCGTGCCATCTGGTATCACGCACGAGCGTTTTACTTGCACCTTTACTTCTCCTACGCTGGTTAATTCAGCCGCCAGGCTATTCGCTTTTGTTGACGTGATGCCTGGCCAAGCTTGGGTTGATGATCTCCAAATTGAGCAGGGGCCAGCGGTCACTAACTATCATGACGGCTACTCCAGCTCCACACTCCCTAAAAAGGTAGTGAAGGTGCCACCTACATACTTAGGGTGTACCGGTGCCGCCACTGATCCAGCCGAATGCGCCGGTTATGCTAAGGTTTGTAGCGAGAATGATGCTGGCTGTACGGCTTACACCCCAGCTAATGGTGATCCGGCGGTGACCGGGGTAGTTTCTGAGTTGGATTATTGTTCGCCTGTCTGTGTTGGCTATGACACGTATAAGCAGGAAGCCACCAGATATGAGCCAAACGGCATTTTCCCGCTTTACTTTATTCCGGATACCGCTAGATCTTGCCGGGCCCAGGATGTTGGTTGTGACGAGTTCACTAATCTAGCGGACGAAAGCAAGGAATACTTTACTTACGTGCGTGCTTGTGTAACCCCAGTGCAGGCGGAAGCGAATATTGCCTCTGATAACGCTGCCACCTTCTACACCTGGGAGGGTTCTGATAACTCTGGATATCAGTTGAAAACTTGGAATTTATTGCAGTCTAACTTAGGGCCAACTCCACGTACTTATACCGTATCCGGAGAGATCGACTCTGTTCCGTCTGACGCTCCGTGTGTTAACTGGACCTCCACTGTTAATGGTATTACTTGTGCTGATACCTATGAGTGGGAGGCTGATGCTACTTGTGATGAGCATGGTGACATTTTCACTAACTCTGATTGCCGAGAGTTCTATGACGCCAATGGTGTTATTCACTATCGGACCTGGCTTGATACGGTGACGGTGGATGCCTCATGCGCTAACTACAGAAAGACGGATATTGCCGGCGCTACTGCGGCTGATAGGCAGCTGACTTGTACTACTTCTGGTGGTTTCTTTGACTTGGCCGCGGGTACTTGTAGATATAACGGCTTGACCTCTGAAAGCCGGACCTGTGGAGCGGCAGCTAATGGTTGTCGTGAGTACACTGGTGGTCGAAGCCGCAACAGTCGGCAGGCCTATGAAGACTTGTTTGAGGGCGGTGACTTAACTCGCTGGACGGCAGCTGTTCCTACCAGCATAGTTTTGAGCAATGAGTCATTGGCTACCGGCGGACATTCTTTACTGGCTACGGCTAGCTTTAAAACCGCCCCTGGCGTTTTAGATGGCGATTTGTTTACCGGCAAAACTTACACTTTGTCTTTCTTGGCTAAAGGTAGCGGGACGGTGGCTCCGGGTTTTGATTATTCTGCTGTGACCGCGCCGGGTGTTGACGTTAGTTTCGGCTCGGCTGATTTGACTAGCGGTTGGCAGGAATATTCGTTTGGTCCATTGGACATGAACGCTGCTGGTTTCGGTGATGGAACGGCCTTAGCTTTTGTGCCTTCGGCTACAGTTTATATAGATAACGTTGTACTTCGTGAGGGCCAGGACAATATCACTCTCATTAAGGATTCATGGGTAACGCCGGCGGTCTGTGACCAAACACCGAACGGTGCCGCTGCGCCTCAGTATGAGCTAGGCTGTCAGGAATACTCTGACCAGAATGGCAGTGAGGTTAGCTTGAAGAGCTTTAGCCGTTTATGTGGTGAAGATAAGGTGGGCTGTGCCAGCTTCTTCATGACTCAGGAGAGCGAATCACCGCATGCTGAAGTTCATAACGCCACCTGTAGTTTGCTGACTGTTGGGGCGGCTACCTCTACTACGCCTTGTTATTACGGCCGATCCGGCGCTAGTTATGACATCACTACTCCGCTACTTTGTACTATTGGGGTAGGGTATTCAGAGTGTACGTTTAAGATGGATTGGTATGTTGCGCCAGCTAACTTACCAGCTCACTTGAGATACGCGCCATCTACGGTCATTACACCGGCTGATAAAGATCTATTCTTAGTGGTGACTGATGACGTTACTTGTTCTAATGACGCTAAGGGTTGTACCGAATACGGCCTGCCTACGTATAACCAGGCTAGAACCGCCACCACTGGGGCTACTAGTAAGTTCTTTAAGAATGACCCTTCAGCTTATGCGGATACGCTCTGTACCGGCGACGCTCTCTTCTGTTCAGCTTGGACTGGCACCGGCGGTACGCAGTACTACTTTAAAGATCCGGGCACAAAAACCTGTGAGTATAAGACTAACGTGACAGTGGACGGTTCTTCATATGACGGTTGGTTTAAGACTGGCACGTCCGAATTCTGTTACAACGCTCCACGTTATGTGATTGGCGGCAACCTGTCTGGCATTTGGCGGAATGGTGACATAGAAGCTGGTCAGTATGACGGTTGGGTGGGTACTTGTGGCGCCGAATATAACTCCTGCGCAGAGTATCAGGATCCATTGGCCGTTGAAACTAACGAAATCTATAGCAACACTGACGGCTCGGCCTACTTCTCTTTGACTTCTTCTCTGACCAGTACCAGATCCTCCGTTACCGGCACTGACTGTAACGGCCAGGTTTCGCTCAAGGCTGGTTGCGCACTCTTTAATGACACGTCAGTTTCGGCTAGGAGTTTTAACGCTTCAGCTACGGAAATTGCTTCACGGCATGCCGACTTGCTCTTTAATGCGGCTCCATTCTCCTTAGTTGACCCAATCAATTGTGAGAGCGGTTCGTCATCTATCACTACGCCATCTGGCCAGGTGGCTGATCTGTGTGGTAAACGCTGTGTTTACCGCAAGAGTGCGGTGAATGATCTGACAGCCGCGGGTAGCAGCGAGAGAATTTACGGCACCGCATGTTACATGGCCGATGATTGCGCCATTATTGAGAGTGAATCAGGCGAGAATGTTAATGCTGAATCATGTGGCGACGTGCTTCCTGGTGACCGCTTGAAGAATGACACTAACACGGTCTTGGCCGTAAACCGTGACCGCCAGTGTTCAGAATGGTTGTCTTGTGCAGACGCACAGACGGTCTGGGACGAACAGTCTAATAGCTATAAGACAGTTTGTGGTCAGATTGCTCTTTGTACAGAATATTCAGCGCAGGGTAGCTCGTCCTTCTGTTCACAGTGGAACTTTGAGGATCCAAAGTCCATCCTGGACTCTGACCGTTACACTTCCCGTGATGTTACTTGGTACGGTGACGACTATTCAGGTTTGGCTATTCCTGACCTCTTCCCAGTTCAGGCTTTAGAGCAGTCCAAGGTATCAGCTGAAATTGGTAAATGTAATTTGGGCCCAGCCCTGGTCTTAGGGGCTGCTAACGGTGGCGTAGACCAGGCTCAGTATGCTTTGTACCAAGGAGATGACTGTACTAATGACTATGATTGTGAGAACTCAGAAAGTAATGCTGACGCGCACATAGTTGGTTCATGTCCGCAAACTGATGAATACCGTTTGGTATTAAATGCCGGTTCTTGTACGGGAGTCTTTGGTTCATCTTGTGCCGTTGGTACCTGTTCTGTGACCGGAGGTGCTTGTGCTACTACTGATGGCTGTGGTTCATCTGGTGGCAGTTGTTTAGTGGGGCAGTGTTATAACGTCATTCAGGGCAGTTTGTGTACAGCTGATGACCAGTGTGCCGGCGGTCAGGTATGTAACGGTGGAACTTGTGCTACGCCAGGTGCTGAGATAACCATTGAAGCTTATGCGGGCGTAAATAATGGTTGTGCCGCTGTACAGACCTTTGTGCCAAAAATTGGTTTGCAAAATGGTACTTGTGTGAACCGGCAGTGTCTCTTGGCGCCAAACGGTAATCCATTTGCTTTGGGCACCACTGAGTCTAAGTCATGTAAGGCTTACCCAGAAACTGATAGTCCATTTACCTCAGGAGTAGTGGCTGAGTGGACGAATACCGAAACTCAAGCTAGACGAACTGGCACCCCATCTAATTACGATGTTCCGTATTCTTCATTAAGTGGTTTTGAGCGCGCTAACGTCTGTCAGTTTGGTGAGGACTGTTCATGTAGCTATAAGAAAGTAACTTTTGGCGAGGGTGGACAGACGCGGTATTTCAACAGGAGCTATGCAGACGCGTCCGGAATTTGTATTAGCGGTAATAAGAAGGGCTCTTGGTGCGGTAGTGACGCAGATTGTAACGGTATGTTTGGATCTTGCTCAAAGGCTACCAGAGAAGACACTATTCTTGGCATGGACGGTTACTGT
>CAYGEQ010000029.1:0-8901 GCA_964348985.1 uncultured Gammaproteobacteria bacterium
TAACTACGTGGCAATTTTAGTGGCATCGTTACTGCAATTCGTGTTTGGCGCGGTGTGGTATACGCCAGTGTTCGGCCAGTTGTGGGGTAAGATTCATGGTTTTGATAAGGTGCCTAAAGAGAAGCAGCAGGAGATGATGAAGAGCATGGTGCCACTCTTGGGCATGCAATTTTTAGTGACCATCGTGACCACGGTTGTGCTAGCCGTCTTGCTTGCCGGTACCACTAGCTCATGGAGCGCCTTCGAACTTGCTGGTTTGTGTTGGTTAGGTTTCATTGTCCCTACTCAAGTTGGGGCAGTACTTTTTGGCGGCACTGAACCACGTTGGGTAGTTACTAAGATTTTAATTATGGCCGGTGCCGCATTTGGCTGCATGATGATTGCTGCTGGGGTACTGAGCGCAATGTAAAAGTTTGACCCTGTAGAAATTACCAAAATGAAACGCCCCTGCTGTTGGCTGGGGCGTACGGGGGAGAGGGCGTTTCGCTTTGGTGTGGCATGGGTCACTCTGCGGCCGCGCCAGAGAGGACTAGCATGAGGAAGATCACGGTACAAAACAGCGTCATGGTGACTTGGGCCGGGAAGATGAGCGACTGGAACGTTTCCAGCGGTTGCGCCTCGTGCGGCGCAGGCTCATCAATCGGAATCTTGTCTGAGATGACAGTGGCTCTTGACCGGCACTTTTGACAGTCAAACGTGGTGACGGATCTGATGTCAGGCCAGGTGACAAACCTGACGTTCGGCGCCTGATCAAACTCACTCCCGCAGCTGTAGCAGCACAAGTCCTTAACTTTGGTCATGTTGCCTCCGTTAGCACTGTGGGTTTGTATGCACGGGGATGATTTAGGTAATGTATAGGCGAAACCACGTTCATGCAATACTGTTACTGACAGTAGAGTCTATGCGCCACACCTTTACGTTTACTACAAAAGTGTGGCTTTATCCTGGTTTAGTGGGTTGGCATTTTATTACTTTGCCCAAAGAGTTGGCGGAGGAGATAAAAACTAGTTTTGCTCCGCTTAAGAAAGGCTGGGGCTCTATCCGGGTAGAAATAACGGTCGGCAAGACAGTTTGGAAAACCTCCATCTTTCCAGATAAGAAATCGGGCAGCTACATCTTGCCATTGAAGGCAGCTATCCGTAAAAAAGAAGGGATTAAGGACGGCGACCATCTGCATCCAGCTCTGCGCATTATTTTATAAAGGCACTCTCCTTAATGAGAGCTTAAGGCTGGGTAGCCAATTATTGACTATTCCAAAAATAACAACTATTTTAGAGCTGCGAAAACGTTAATTCTAGAGGGGTGAAACAATGCTCATTTTTCTGGCAGTGGTGGCCTCGGTCGCGTTCTGCGCCAGTTACACGCGGTATCTTCACGCGAATGTGATTGCATACACGGACTGTGCTGTGACTGCCGACTTGTTTCTTCCTGAGATTGAGCGGAGGCTCAAGACGCGGAACGTTCACTCTGCGCTCCTGCTGTGTACCTTTTATAAGCAAGCGCCGTTGGTTCAGGCAACCAAACGGATGCTGTTGAAACGGGAGAACGGCATACAGCATTTGGACGCTCTGGCCCAGAAGGAGGAAGAGCAGGCCATGGAGCTCTATTATAGGCTCAGCAATATGGGCTCCTCCGAGATTTTACATCATCTCGTTCGTTATGGAGTGATGGCCCTGTTCCTTCACTCCGATCGTATGACTAATCTTTGGGTCGTTGGTCCTATTGCGGGGACTGGGATGTACGTGACGTACGTGATAGTCACCGTGTATTTCTTTCGCGGGCGCATGCTCGGTCGTCTCGACGAGAATGTCAAAGCGATCAAGCGGGTACCTGCTATCATCATGGACCATTAGCATTGATGACCGTCGTCCACGAGCCGCTACCGGGCTCGTTTTGCTTTTTATATAGGATGTTTGTACTCCACTCGCCACGTTAGGTTTGGTTTTACTTCGGCTATGGCCGGCAGGAGATGATTGAGAACTTGCTCGGCGGTCATCTGAAACTTTCTGCCCTTAGCAGAAATCTTGACCCAGCCACCCTTTTCTCTAAAGTATGTTTCGGTGAAGTTCTTTGTGCCCATTGAGATTAGGTAGCTATCGTTGGTTAACTTCATATCAGGCATTTTATCAGAGGCTCGGTGTTGGAAGGGTATTGATTAGGGCAAATATGCTTAGGGCTGTAAAAGGTTCAGGTTTTGCCTTATAGTTGAAAGTAACATCTATGATGCAATCAAACGACCGGGTTTACAAGATGGCCTTTGCCAGAATCTACCCTCTTTATATTACGAAGGTTGAGAGAAAAGGGCGGACTAAGAAGGAGCTGGATGAAGTGCTCCGATGGCTTACGGGCTATACCCAGAAAGGTCTCGAGTCGCAAATAAAGAAAGAAACAGATTTGCAGACATTTTTTGCCAAGGCCACTAAACTTAATCCGGCTCGGACTTTGATTAAGGGTGTTATTTGTGGAGTTCGGATTGAAGAGATTACAGACCCGCTCATGCGTGAGGTCCGCTATATGGATAAGGTAGTTGATGAGCTGGCTAAAGGCCGGGTGATGGAGAAGATTTTACGCAAGGAACAAAATAAATAATTGATATGGCTCAAGCTCCAAACCTCCTGAACGACGACGGTACGGCCTCCATGGCGACTTTGCTGATGACGTCCCACCACGCATTTCGACGCGACATTTTGCGATTAATTCGCGCAGTGTCTCAGATTAAAGCCGGGGACTTATCTCGGGTTGAGGCCGTGCGCGAGGAGTGGGATGAGAGTTATAGGCTCGCCCTTCACGGACATCACACCATGGAGGATACAAATATTTTCCCAGACATTCGGAGCAAGCATCCTGATCTAGGAGCGGCCCTCGACAGACTTACTGAACAACATCACTTGATTGATCCGGTGCTTGAAGGCGGAGACCGCGCGTTTGCGGATTTGGCGAATCCCGAAAAGGCTGAAGCCTTGCTTGAAGAGTTAGAAGCGCTGATCTATGAGCATCTGGCTTTTGAAGAGGCTGAGATTACGCCAGCTCTTCGTGATAATAAAGAATTCCCCATGCCAGCTGATGACGCCGTGGCGGAAATGTACGCCCAGGGATTTTCTTGGAGCCTGCAGGGTATTGCACCAGAAGTACTCGACCAAGTACGAAAGCTGTTGCCAGATATTTTGCTTAATAAGCTTCCCGCTGCTCAAGCCGAATTTGAAGTGCGTTCTAAGCGTGCTTGGGGAGCATATGAGATTGGAGCTGCCACCACGCCGATCCCCACTAAATATTAACGAGCGTCTATGGCTAAAATTTCTTCCGGGACTGTCCATCAGCTGCCAACGGATCTAGGGCGGGCACTGACCGCTGATCGACGAGCTCTCGCAGCTTGGGAAGATATTACGCCTCTGGCTCGTAATGAGTGGATTTGTTGGGTCACCTTTGTGAAGCAGGCAGAAACTCGAAAAGATCACGTTAAGCGAGTAGTGTCTGAGCTCAAAGAAGGTAAGCGCCGGCCGTGTTGTTGGATAGGCTGTCCTCATCGTACGGATAAGAAAATTAGCCCGTCTGTACAGGCGGTCTTAAATGGGACATTGGGTAAGCGAAAGTAATAACCTATGACGAACGACATTAAAAAATACCACGAGTCACAGGACGCAGTGAGTAAGGCAATTTGTGACAAACTTTTTACGGTCATTTCTAAGGAGCTGACTAAGGCTGAAAACAAAATGTGGCACGGCAGTCCGGTCTGGTTTATAGAAGGCAATCCGATTGTGGCTTATAGCGTTCTTAAAAAAGGAGTTCAGATTTTATTCTGGAGCGGGCAATCATTCAAAGATACCGAGTTGATTCCCCAGGGTTCGTTTAAGGCGTCTGAGTTTTATTTTACAAAACTTGCGGATATTAAAGTCACTGCTGTTCGCGGTTGGCTCAAACAAGCTAAGAAAATTCAGTGGGACTACAAAAATATTGTTAAAAATAAAGGCAAGCTGAGTAAGATTGGGAATTGGTAGTAGAATAGAGCGGTATGAACATGTTTAAGGGGGTTAAGGCCAAGACAGTAGCGGAGTATCTGGCCCAGGTGCCGGCTGAACGGCGAGAGTTAATTGAATTTTTGCATGAGTTTATCCAGAAGTCTGCGCCTGAGCTTAAGACTCATTTTGCCTATAACATGCTGGGCTACGGTTCTTTTCCCTACCGCAATTACAAGCACGAAGACATTACTTGGCCCGTAATTTCCTTGGCTAACCAAAAGAATTACGTCAGCCTTTATATCTGTGCGGTGGTTGATGGTAAGTACTTGGCTGAAACCTACAAGCGGGAGTTAGGGAAGGTGAGTGTGGGCAAGAGTTGTATTAGATTTAAAAAACTTGAGGATATTAATTTGCCAGTATTAAAGAAAGTTTTGCAGTTAGCGGCTAAGAACCCGGGTTTAGCGTTATGATTCCAAATAACTCACCTTGGTTAAAGCAGTTGAACCGCACCCGCCAGTCGGTGCCATTGCCGGACAGTTTGTTGGCGGATGTAGCAATTGTGGGTGGGGGCATAGCTGGGATCATGACCGCCTTTTTTACTTTACGAGAGACTGATTTAAGAGTGATTTTGTTGGAGGCTGACAAGGTGGCGCACGGGGCCACTGGTCATAATGCCGGTCAGCTGACCAGCTACTTTGAGCGACCGTTGGCTGATTTAGTGAGTGAGTTTGGGGTGGATTTAGCGCTTGATGGTCAGCGGTCAGTTGAGTCAGCCTGGGGGTTGATTGATCAGGTTCTGGCTGAGGCTAAGATTCAAACGCCCATTTATAGATTTACTGGTTATGCGGGTATAGCCACTTTTGAGCGCTTAATTATTCAGTTGGAAAATAATGCCCTGCGCCGCGCTGGTGGGTTATTGCCAGAAACTTTATTAGTAGCGGGTAATTGGGCGGAGCTCAGTCAAATTCCAGATAAATATCTGGGCTTATATTCGGTCGTTCCACAGCCAGATGTGTTGGCCCTGTTAGAAACGGATAATCCTGAGTATATAGCCCTTCATTCTGAGCAGAAGGGTTGCATGAATAGCGCCTTGTTTACAGAGGAGGTGCTTGGTTATTTGGTGGCTAAATATGGTCAGCGTTTTTCTTTTTTTGAAAGTAGTCCGGTTAAGACTATTCAGTTGATGTCGAATCATGCGGTTTTAAAGGTCTTACAGAATCGGGTAATTACTGGTCGAGTAGTCCTCTGCACTAATGGCTTTGAAAATTTCACCATTCAAAACATGGTTGGGGAGGAGATAGACACGGCTTTTCATCATGCTATTGCCGGACGTATTGGTTACATGTCTGGTTATCTTGAACCACTTCAGCACCCACCCACGGCTATCAGTTATCACCCTAGGACTGAAGATTGTTCAGCTGATCCAACCGGTGAATGTTACTTTTATTTGACGCGCCGGCCACATGATCATGAGGGTAACGGGACTCATAATTTGGTCTGTACTGGTGGGCCGGAAAAAGTTTTACCTAATCAGGCCATTTATTCCCGGGAAGATTCATGTAGTGAAGATATTAGGCATAGAATAGATGTTTTTTTGCGAGATAATTATCAAAAGCATCCCGGCCAAGATACTGAGTACGCATTTTGTTGGCACGGGCTGATGGGCTACACCCCAAACGGAGTTAGGCGTATTGGGGTAGAGCCTTGTCACTCCTCACTTTTGTATAACCTAGGGTGTAACGGGGTAGGCATCTTGCCCGCTATTTTTGGTGGTCAGCGCATAGCCGAGTTTTTACAAGGCAAAAAAGTTGCTCCATCTATCTTTGATCCGCTCGATCAGCGTTGTCCGGCATGAGTGGTCACGGGTTGACTAGCACTGCAGATTGTGGCATGATGCGACCCGCTTAACCCAGGAGTGCTCGTGTCTGATTTCTTGCTTTGTGTGACTTACGTCATCTGCCTGTGCTTCGCCTTCTACGGCTATGTCTCGGCCTCCAGCCAGTATGACCAAGACGCGGTGTGTGATGCGCCGCCGGCCGGTGAGGAGGCTGACGCGTGTCAACAGCTGGTGAGCATGTCCATGTCCGCTGGCTGGTAACTACCGGCCGCACAGCCGTCCTCATACGCACCTTCGGGTGCGTATTCGTTTATTATGCTAATATCTTCACATATGGAAAAATTGCATTACACCATTGTTATCAATGCCCCTAAAGAAAAGGTTTGGGACACCATGTTGGCTGACCAGACGTATAGGGAATGGACTTCTGTTTTTAACGCTGGTTCTTATTTTAAGGGCGACTGGAGCCAGGGCTCAAAGATTTTGTTTCTTGGCCCTGATCCGGTGACGGGGGAGGAAGGTGGAATGGTGGCGAGAATTGCTGAAAACAAGCCGTACGAGTTTGTATCCGTTGAGCATCTTGGTTTCTATAAGGACGGCGTGGAAGACACGGAAAGTGAGGAAGTAAAGAAATGGGCGCACGCCACCGAGAACTACACCTTTAAGGAGGTAGATGGCGGTACCGAGGTGCAGGTTGATTTGCAGGGTAACGCTGAAATGGCCGAAATGTTTAATGAGACCTGGCCATTAGCCTTACAAAAACTTAAGGCCCTGGCAGAAGCTGCCTAGTTCATGACTGTCTGGTACGTCTATATTGTTCGCTGTAAAAACGACAGTCTGTACACGGGCATCACTACGGACGTGGCTGCTCGGGTTACGGCTCATAACGCTGGCAAGGGAGCAAAGTACACCCGGGCTTTTGGACCAGTTGAGTTGGTGTACTCCAAGAAAATGAAGTCTGGTACGGCTGCTAGAAAATTGGAGGCAGCGGTTAAGAGTTTGACTAGGCAACAAAAAGAAAAACTACTATGAAGTCTGCAACTTACATTTCAAGCGTGGTGAATTTTGCAGACTTGCCTAAGGACAAGAAGCCGCAGATAGCCATGGTGGGCCGATCAAACGTGGGGAAGTCATCCATGATTAACCACCTGACTAGTCGGAAGAATTTGGCGCGGGTTAGTTCGGCGCCGGGACGTACCCAGACCATGAATGTTTACGATATAGACAAACGCTTTTATTTAGTTGATTTGCCGGGTTATGGCTACGCCAGAAAGTCCTTAGAGCAGCGGGAGAAGTTTGCTGACATGATTTTGAGTTATTTGGGCGAGGGTCCAGAGCTGAAGCTCGTCCTGCTCATTATCGACTCTCGGATCCCACCTACAGACCTAGACGCCGAAATGCTGGAGTGGTTAGAGCGTGAGGAAATTCCGTTTGTGTTAGTTATGAATAAAGTTGATAAGCTCAAAAAGGCTGAGCTACTGAAGTTCGACCAAGTGATAAGTCTCAAATATCCGACAGCTAAACGCCTGGTTCATTCGATTGATTCAGATAAGGCACGAAGAGATATTTTAGCGGTCATTGAAGAAGCAATTCACGTCAAGAAGTAGTATGAAATTAGTACTAGCAATTTTGTTGGCTGGCTTGTTGCCGTTATCTGCTTTAGCTCAAGAGCTTGATATAGTTTTTCCGGTTGATGGCCCGGCTACTTTTAGTAATGATTTTTTTGATGCCAGAAGCGGCGGACGCACTCATAACGCCACTGACCTATCCGCCGTAAAACACACTCGGGTGTTAGCTGCGGCTAATGGGCGAATCACCTTCGCTCCCATGAGCGAGCCGAGCTACGGGTACATGCTGACTTTAGACGGTGACGACGGCTACACTTATAACTACATCCACCTAAATAATGATAACCACGGGACCGATGACGGCAACGGTGGGCCGGAGTTAGCCTACGCCAGTGGGATTCAGCAAGGCACCAGAGTGACTCGCGGTCAGCATATTGGTTACGTGGGGGATAGCGGTAACGCCGAGGCTATCTCTTCGCATCTGCACTTTGAGATTTATGACGGCAATACGGCCATTAACCCGTATGAGTCGCTGTTAGCGGCGCAGGGTAATGTCAGCTATGACTTTGATGCGGCGGGGGAGCTGTCCCAGGCGGTGTCAATTAATGTTGATCAAGAAATCCCTCAAGCCACCGGAGAAGTTAATTGCGCGGCGGGTTCGCTCGTGCGCACGGCGGAGGTTTCGACTGTCTATTATTGTGGCCAAGACGGCGGACGTTACGTTTTTCAAAATGAAGGCACATTTTTTTCTTGGTACCAGGATTTCAACAGTGTGCAATTCATTTCAACCGACGCCATGGCTTCGCTCCAGATCAAAGGGGTAGTGACCTACCGACCTGGTGCTAGTTTGATTAAAATCCCTAGCGTGCCCAAGGTTTATGCCGTAGCGCATAACGGCACGTTACGCTGGATCACTTCGCCCAGCGTGGCCGAGGAATTATTCGGCGCAGACTGGGCAAAGCTAGTCCGTGACTTACCTGAAGGTTTTTTTCCGGCCTACAGTGTGGGCTCAGAAATAACCAGGACCTTCTAGCTAGACGACCTTTTCGCCTTTAATTATTCTAATGAGCACAATGATAATGGCGACCACTAGGAGCAGGTGAATGAACCCGCCAATCGTGTTAGCGGTGATAATGCCGAGCAACCATAAGATGATCAACACCACGGCGATAGTCCACAACATATTGGTAAGGCTAATGATTATCCGTTGACCATACTCTTAAAGCAGACGGATAGCAAAGAATTGTAAATTTAGTAATTTTCTGCTAACATCTGCGCCGTATGCGCGTTGCGATTATTGGCGGGGGAGCCGCTGGCATGATGTGTGCCGCCACTATCCATGAGGCTGACCCCTCGGCGGAGATTTTTTTATTGGATAGAAATGACGGCTTGGGCAAGAAAGTTATTATTTCGGGCGGTGGGCGTTGCAACGTGACTACAGGAATACTCGACGTAAAGACCGTGCTGACCAAATATCCCAGAGGCGGAAAGTTTTTGACGCACGCCATGTACGCCTTTCCACCAGAGGCCGTGTATGAGT
>CAYGEQ010000030.1:0-8850 GCA_964348985.1 uncultured Gammaproteobacteria bacterium
TGCTCAAACATTGGACCAATCATCTCCGGCGGGAAAAGCATCATGAAGATGTTAATCATTTCCTGCACTGCAAAATCACGCATGTCCTCGCTTGGACATTCAAGCATGTTCAAGCCCATCGGCTTGTCCGTGTCTGATGGATTGAAATAAATGACATCATCAATTCTGTCTTTTGGAATCAACTCGAGCACGCCGTCGGCCAAATCTCCGTGCGGATCAACAATACACACGCCCTTCCCTGCTCGAATATCCTGAATAGCCAAATTCTTAATAAACTCAGACTTACCCGAACCTGTCTTACCAATCAAATACATGTGACGGCGGCGGTCAGCATCCTTAATATAAACATTCGTAGTCTTACCTCTGTAAGTGTTAGTACCCAGCCACAGGCCTTCTGACGGCATGTTAGTAGGAGCCGGGGCCGTCTTAGCCAACATCCACCGAATGTTCGGCGTATCAGAAGTAGACAACGGCAAGTGCCAAAGTGAGGCTAGTTCCTCCGTGTTCAAAACTAACTTCTGCCCGTCATTAAAAGTGCGGAAAATAAATGACTCAATAACTCCCTTCTTGGAGCTAGGGATGCTCTTCTCAAAAGAATTTCCGTATTCGTAAATGTTGTACTGACTAAACGCCTGGATAACGTTAGTCAGCTGTAGCTGGGCGACTTCCGCACTAGCAGCTGAAGCGACAATTCTGATATTTGTCTCAAGCCCGGCCTTACTAAGCTTATTTTCAATACCTTCCAGCATCTTTGTTTCAGCCGCTGACATTTTGCGGTCCCGCAACTTCTCTTTAGCCTTCTCTTTATCTTCCTTGCTTTCAAACCAAGAACTGATCCCTCCCTCGTGCCCGCCCTTAAGTGCCTGCTCTAAAGTCATGCCCTTCTGCATGTTCTTAACAATCTTCATGCCCTTCTCACGCCATGAGTGGTGAGCTGGTCGGACGAGTACCTGAATGGCCAGACCATCACCTTCCGCTACTTTTGACAGCGCGTTAGTCAGCGAGTTGAGCGGATCAACTTCTAGTTCTTTATAAGTCTTAATGGGAAAAGCGCTGGTTCGCTTAAATTTCAAATACCCGCCCAACACCACGCCCGTAGGCGCAAACATGTTGTAGTCCCCGGCTGGCTCTATGTACGCATCCGGATACTGGGCGTGCATTTGCTCCTCAAAGAAGTTAGCGTATTTCCTGGGTACCGTAGCAAAAAAGGTGACCAACTTATCAAGCGCCACCATTTCAAAAGCAAAAACATCAGCTGCCCCGTAAAGCCAGGCATGAATACCATGTTCCGGCTTTATCCCGCCCAAGGCCGCAAAGATACTCTCCGCAATAGCTACTTTTTCTTTAGTTTGCTGGGCTGAATCAGTACTCTTAGCCTCATCTTCGCTCTTAAACTTTGGCACGGTGATACGGAAAGTAATTAACTGCTCTTCTCCACCACGCGCGTGCGCTTGTTTACGCAGAGTGCTGCGAACAGTAGAAATCAACAAGCCAAAAAAGAAAACAAAACCAATGATTAGCGCTACGGGCAAAATAAAAATAGTCCAGTCAGTGGTAGCTGCTACGTCAGCAATGCCCGTGGCTGTGGTCGAACCAAAAATTGGGTCTTCGCCTAACCCACCATCCAACTGCGCTAATTTAATTCCTCCGTTTAGGCTCACATGGCGTTAGGTGATGATTGTTCTTCCGCTAGGCTCAAGATCTGATCGACGTCCAGCTTGGCTTCTTGCCGTAAGAAGTATCTATCAACGTTCGGGATCATGGACAGCCAGCTGGTAACGCCATTCAGTACTCTATACGGCCTCAGTTGCTTGGTTCTAATGCCATCTCTCACTTCCCGCGCTAATTTTTCCCCAGCTTCTTTAAACTTAATCTTCTTATCTTCCGGTAACTGCGGGTAGATTTTCATGATAGTTTTATCCGCCAAAATAGCTTCCACCTGCGCCAACAGCTCGTCCTTTTGTACGCTGACTGGCTGCTCAAAGTTTTGTGGCACTTCAATCGGCTGTGGCTGTACCTCAACCGCAGGTGTATATTCCACAGCCACCTGTGCCTGCTCCCCCTGCGGAACCTCAAGCCCAGCCTCCCTATTTTCGGTGGTCTGCGGAATTTCCGGCGATTTCTTCATCTCCGGCGAAACTGTATTCAAATCAAAGGCCATGGCTATATTTTACCACGGACATTTGACAATTAGCCTGCTAGTAACTAACATTACCTCTTCACCTTTTTCTAAACGGTTCGTAAAAGGTTCAATTCTATCAGCTCTTGGTCGAATTAAACGTCTTACTAACCAGTAAGACCATATCTCACGTTTCCTTCACAATTGAGGTGACTCATGTTTGTTTCTCTGCCCAGTCTCATGACCAAGTTCTGGCAGACCTTCTTGGACACCAAGGAGATCATGAACTGGCTCTACCGCGAGCACGCGGATCCCCAGGTACTACAGCTTTACCGCCAGATCATGTTCTGGAACGGTGTTAACAAGTTCTTCGAACTGTCGGCACCACTGATCATGGGCTACTGGATTGCTGCGTTGATTGCTAAGGACGGTCAGATGGTTGTCTGGGCGCTCCTGGCCACCATGGTCACCAAGATCTTGATGTCCCTCACTGAGTGGCGCGTAGGCATCTTCATTGAACCCTTCCTCGGGCGGTTCATGCTCAATCTGGAAGATCGCATTAACCGGCGCTTCTTCGAGAAAGAGCTTGGCTTACACGTGGAAGAGAACGTCCTGCTCTGTTCATCGGTCATGAACCGGGGACGGGCTAACGCAGAAAACGTAGTCCGCACGATTGTCTTCATGGTCACTGACTCGCTCATGACCATGATCGTCACCTTCGTCATCCTGGTGGCCCTGTGCCCCTCGGCCTCGGTCATTGCCAGCCTCACTATTGTGGCCACCGTCATCATCTCCGCCGGACTAAACGCGTACATCGCTACATGCTCTGAGGAAGTTGATGCGGAAGCACGCGCCCTTAACCGCTACCGCCAAGAACGGTGGGATGCGGTTGAGCGGGTCATCACCGCCAACCAAGTTGAGGTGGAAATCAACATCATGAACGAGCGTGCTCAGAAAAACATGCTGAAAGAAAACGGCATGTGGCTCCAATACATCAACTACGCACAGCTACGGCCGGTAGCGAACCTCACGGGCTACGCCGCGGTGGCTGCCCTGGGTTCATACCAAGTGTTGAACGGTACCATGGACATGCCGCGTTTCCTGTCCGTCATCACCTGGACGCACATCCTGACTACTCAAATCCGCATGCTCGCGCGGGCGGAACGGGAAATCAGCAAAAACGTCCCCGGCATCATCACCTTGCGCCAAGCACTGGAGTTGCCGAAAAAAGTGAAGGAGGTGCGTGATCCAAGAGTGATCCATGACCACGAGCGCATCGGGATCAGGTTTGAACAGGTGAGCTACAGCTACCGTGGCGGCGAGGGTGTGATTACGAACATGTCGTTTAGCGTCAAGGCCGGCGAGCGCGTGGCGCTGATTGGCTCTTCCGGAGCCGGAAAAAGCACCGCGGTCCGCCTCCTCCAACGGTACATGGACCCGGCCAAAGGCCAGGTGCTGGTGAACGGTGTGAACCTTCGCCAAATTGATCTGAAATCCTGGCGCCAGGCGGTAGCGTACATTCCGCAACGCCCGCAGATCCTGGACGGCACGTTACGCGACAACCTGCTGTACGGCTTGCCGCCGGCAGAAGCCGCGCTCGTGACGGATGAGGAACTGCTGGCGTTCATGGACCGCTTCCGAATTAATTTCGATAAGCGACTGGTGGACGGGGTACACACTCGCGTAGGCAAACACGGCATGCAACTCTCCGGCGGCCAGGCCCAACGCGTGATGATTGGGGCGGCGGTCCTGAAAAAACCGCGCTTCATGATCATTGACGAAGCCACGAGCTCGCTCGACGCCGGGTCTCAGCATGACGTGCAAGAGGCGCTCTATGAGCTCCTCAGGCAAACAAATGCTGGCGCTCTCATCATTGCGCACCGGCTGTCTACCCTACGCAACTGCGACAAGTTTGTAGTCCTACAGCCAGCTGAGTCAGACAGCGCTATGCCTCAAGTGGAGGCCGTGGCCTACAGCCTGACTGAGCTCTACCTGATTTCGCCAACCTTCCGCAAGCTGGCAGATCTGGAGGGCGTCACCTTCACCTAGGCTGACGCCTAGTACTCGTGCCCGCCGTCTCACAAGGACGGCGGGCTTGACTTTTATAGTGGTATATGGTATACTAATACCTTCTTGAATACGTGACTTTTTGCAAAAAGCAACGATTTCAGAGGTTTCTAGAGCGAACAGCTTGTTACGCAGTAGAAAGGTAATTTAACAGTATTCCCCTTAACAAAGACTCACGTCCTAGGTAAAGGTTAAAGCGTCCGGATAGTATCTAGACCAGGTCTACTGTTTCAGCTCTCATTCCTGCTTGTCATGGATAGAGTTTGTCCGAAATAAAAAACACGCCATTGTTCCCTATAAGGGCTTGGCGGTTTTTTGTTTTACCGACACTCTCGAATTTTCTGTCCCTCTTTTCCGTCTTCGACCACAAAACCAAGTCCGGCAATTACATCGCGAAGTCTGTCAGATTCTTTCCAGTTTTTTGTTTTGCGAGCTTCCGCGCGTTCGTCGACCAATGCCTGAACCTCGGCGGGCACAACAAGCGGAATACCGATATAACGATCTAGTCCGAGGCCGAGAACGGAGTCGAAAAACTTCAAGGTAGCTGCCTTCACTGCAGGCTCCGATTCGCCCTTCAACACCTCAAACAAATATGCGAGAGCATTTGGCGTGTCGAGATCGTTGTTGACCAGTTCTAGGAACTTCTGGTGTATGGGTTTGGCGTCGCCAAACCCCTTCGCCGAAGTCTCTGGGTTCGGCAACTCTCGTACCGCATCAATCAGGTTGTCGAGCGCATTCTGTGAGGCTTGCATGGCTTCCCACGTAAAGTTCTGCGGGGTCTTGTAGTGCGCACCGAGTACGAAGTATCTAAACGCCATGGGCGAAAATCCTTTCTCGGCAATGTCGGCGATAGTGTAGCCATTGCCTAATGACTTGCTCATCTTTCCGCCGTCGACCATCAGGAATTCATTGTGCAACCAATAGTTGGCTTCGAGCTGACCCTGAGCGCCTTCTGTCTGCGCAAGTTCGTTCTCATGATGAACCGCAATGTGGTCGATGCCGCCGGTGTGAATATCAAACGGCACGCCGAGGTACTTTTCACTCATCGCGGAACACTCGATATGCCAACCGGGGAACCCAACACCCCATGGGCTTGGCCACTCCATTTGGCGATTCTCCCCCTCGGCTGAAAACTTCCAGAGCGCAAAATCACTGGCATTGCGCTTCTCGCCAATCTCAACTCGCACTCCCCCTTCTTTATCTTCCAGCTTCTGTCCGGACAAGCGTCCGTAATCAGCGAGTGTGGACGTATCAAAATAAATGCCGTCCGTAATTTTATAAGTGTGTCCGTTTTTCTCAAGGGCCTGGATCATCTCAATTTGCTCAGCGATATGATCCGTGGCTTTGGGCCTGTGCGTTGGCTCGAGCAAATTCAAACGCTCGGAATCGGCCAAATAAAGTTTTGTGTACTCCTCAGCCACTTCCCAGGCTGTCTTGCCTGCACGCTTAGACCCCTTCTCCATCTTATCCTCACCCTCATCCGCATCACTCACTAGGTGACCGACATCAGTAATATTAATAACGTGGTTCACCTCATAACCATTAGCCTCTAAAACTCGACGAAGAACATCCGCAAAAATAAATGACCGAAAATTTCCAATATGTCCGCGGTCATAAACGGTCAGACCACAGGTGTAAATCCCGGCGCGTCCAGCAGCTAACGGCTTAAACTCTTCCCGGCTCTTAGTTAGGGTATTCGTAAAAAAGATAGGCATCATATTGCCGAATACTGTACTAGAAGCTGGTCAATTAGGAAACTGCCCAAACCTAATCTACTCTTCACGCAAATTGACCTGCTCTAAAAGCTCTCTAGTCTGACGATCAAGTTTGCTAGGAGTGATGACCTTAATAACCACAATGTGGTCACCTCTGCCCCGGCCGCTAGGCACACCCTTGCCACGTAATCTAAGTTCAGTACCGGACTGTGTGCCGGCTGGAATCTTTAAGTCTACGGGACCATCAACGGTCGCTACTTCCACTGAATCACCCAACGCCGCCTGAGTAAAGCCGATGTTCTTTTCGGAATAGATAGTAGTGCCATCACGCTCAAAACGCTTATCAGCTGTGACGCGCAAGTTCAAATAGAGGTCGCCTGGTTCACCAGCCACGCCAATATTCTCACCCTCACCGCGCACGCGTACTTGCATCCTGTCTTCTACACCAGCTGGAATATCTACGCGCAAAGTCTTCTTAGAGCGAACCGTGCCGTCGCCGTTACAAGTACTACAAACCTTCTCCGGCTTCTCGCCCTTACCGTGACACGTAGAACAATTTTGGCGAACCTGCATGGTGCCAAGCAAAGTGCGCTGGTTCACCACCACAAATCCTTTACCCTTACATGTTTCACACTCGTGCATTTTGCTCCCCGGCTCACCGCCTAGACCCGCACAACGGTCACACGCATTGCTCTTGTTCAAATCTATTTCCCGCGTCACCCCAAAAACGCTCTCCGAAAAAGTTAAGGTCACGTCCATTTGTAAATCCTGCCCCTTCCGCTTCTGGCCCCTGCCTCCCCCACCAAAAAAGTTACCAAAAATATCGCCCAAATCGCCAAATTGCGATGGGTCAAAGCCTTCGAAACCATTTCCTCCCCCGCCGAATCCTCCAAAGCCTTGTGGCCCCTCGGCCGAACCATACTGGTCATACCTCGCGCGCTTCTCCTTGTCGCCGAGCACCTGGTATGCCTCATTGATCTCCTTGAACTTCTCCTCTTTGCCGCCCTTATCCGGATGATGTTGATGCGCTAAAGTTCTGAACGCACGCTTAACCTCGTCCTCATTAGCGGACTTGGGAACGCCCAAAATTGAATAATAATCCTTACCGGCCATAAGTAATCAACCTATTCCTTCACTTCATCAAACTTGGCGTCAACCGTTTTTTGCTCTTTCTTGGTTAGCCATCGAACAACGGGAATAATCACGAGGGTTACAAATCCAGTAATCAGCAACCAATACGCTTTCAACTTTGCTAACTTCGTAAGAATTCCCATATATTTAGGCGTGGTCATGGCCGCAATCGCAACCATTCGCTTTCTCACAATTCTCCGGTGTGCAATCTTCCTTACCACACTCACAAACTTCTTTAGCCTCTGGATCATGCTCACAATCACAATCTTCACGCGTATGTTCATGTGGATGATGCGCGTGCTTAGGACCGAACATGCCTTTTAGTTTGTCGATGAAGCTCATAGGAGAAAGGGTTGTAGAGGGTAATAAAAGGTTCTAAAGGGTTGGAGAAAAGGCTTATTCAGAAACCCTCTCTAACCCTTTATTATCCTTTATAACCTTATGTTAGTTATTTTGCATGACAGCATCCCAAGTACAAAGATGCACTGGTTCGCCGCTGTCTGCTCTGGCCCAGATGCGGTACTCGCCAGCTTCTTTTACCGGAAGACTAGGGATGCGTGCAACTATGTTAGCAGCTGGACCCTTAACCTGGCCCTGAAACAACTGGCCGTCATCTACCAGTGTGTTTGAACCATCCGTCACATAAACCTCTAAGTTGCTCTCTTCTGGGAGATTAATCAAGCGACTAGCAAAGAACCCTCTGAGTAGCACCGGCGCTCCTGGCTGGAAAGTAGTGCGGTCAAAGACGTGAATATAACTCTGGAGTCCGTTAGCCGACATAGAAACGAACTCACAGATTAACGCGTATTCTTTTTGAGGGTTCATGATAGTTTATAGATTTGGCAGCCAACTATTCGGCGAGTCCCTCCTCAATCGGGGTAATCACCGGGTCATTGTTAAACGGCTGTTTAATTGAGATGAAGATCACGCCCGAAAAAGCGACTAAGCCTAGAACCACACTCACATAAAGCAGGCGGTGATCATTCATACTGTGTCTAATAACCCACCTCTAGGCCCCTCGCCTTCGCTCGGGGACTGAGACAGTGCGAATTAAGAAGTAGCTGCACCACCCTCATCCTTGGACCCGGCTTCGCTGGGTTTCTCCGTAAACTCTGCGTCTTTCGCCTCTGGCTTGGCATCACCAGCTGGAGCAGCTTCTGGAGTTGGATTCTCCTGGTACATCTTCGCCCCGATGGTCTGGGCAGCCTTGGAAAGCTCGTCAGCGGCGGACTTCATAGCCTCCACGTCCTCACCGTCCTTCACGGCCTTCACGGCGTCGATCTTTGTCTGCAAGTCTTTCTTTTCTTCCTCAGACATCTTGTCCTTAAAGTCTACCATCATCTTCTCAACCGTGTAGATAGTTGTATCCGCAATGTTTTTAGTTTCTGACAAATCACGCTTTTTCTTATCCTCGTCAGCATGAGCCTCTGCATCCTGCTTCATCTTCTCAATCTCGTCCTTAGACAAACCAGAAGAAGAAGTAATAGTGATGTTCTGGGTCTTGTTGCTGGCCTTGTCAGTGGCGGAAACGTGCAAGATGCCGTTCGCGTCAATGTCGAACTTAACCTCAATCTGCGGAACACCGCGCGGAGCTGGCGGAATGCCGGAGAGGTCAAACTGTCCCAAGAGCTTGTTGTCGCCAAACATGGCTCGCTCGCCCTGGGCAATTCGAATGGTTACGGCTGGCTGGTTGTCAGCGGCCGTTGAGAAGACTTGAGACTTACTGGTTGGAATAGTGGTGTTCTTGTCGATAACTTTAGTGAACACATTACCCATCGTTTCAAGACCAAGTGACAACGGGGTTACGTCCAGCAGAAG
>CAYGEQ010000031.1:0-1183 GCA_964348985.1 uncultured Gammaproteobacteria bacterium
TGTGCAGATTTGGAGCGATCAGCCCAACGCAAAGAGCGCTCCATGGCTTCCGTATATCTTTCTCGGGTGGACAGCCCAGCCGCTACGTCATCAAACTGCATGCGGATATCAGAACCGATGGATTCCTGAATGCGCATGGATTCTTCTGGAGTGATTCGAACGGAGTGCCCATCAAGGTGCGACTGAAAAGTTACACCATCTTCATCCGTCTTATTAAGCTTCGCGAGTGAGAAAACCTGATAGCCACCAGAGTCAGTCAAAATAGGGCCCTCCCAACGCATAAACTTTCTCATTCCGCCCAGCTTTTCTAAAATCTCTGGTCCCGGGCGTAAAAGTAAATGATACGTGTTACCCAAAATAATCTGTGCCCCCAAAGCTTTAACTTCTTCAGAAGTCATAGCCTTCACGGCGCCGGTAGTAGCTATAGGCATGAACACGGGAGTCTTCACTACGCCGTGGTCAGTGGTCAGTTCGCCAGCTCTAGCCAGTCCCTTGGTCGCAACTACTTTATACGGTGAGCTCATAGAGCGCTATGCTGGTGGCAATCGCCACGTTCAAGGACTCCAGCTCTACATTCTGCGGAATATACACACTAGAAGCATCTGGAAGCTCCAGTGTCACTCCCCTGCCCTCGTTACCAGCTACTATGACAAGTGGCTCTTTTGGAATCTCGCTAATCATCTTAGCGTCACCGCGCAGTTCGAGTTTGTATACCGGTCGGCCAAGGCTCGCAATCACGTCTGGAGCATCAGATTTGGAAACCTCGATCCATGGCGTCTTGAGCATTGAGGCGGCACTCGCACGAACAGACTTCGGGTTAGTTGGGTCAGCGGACTCGACTAAAATCAGACCGGCGTCAAAAGCAAGACACACGCGGATGATAGTTCCTACGTTCCCTGGATCCTGCACGTTATCGAGAACAACAATCACCTTACACTTCTTTACGTTGTCGAGCGTGAACTGCGGAATCTTTGCTACGCCAGCCACGTTCTGCGGAGTCTCCGTAGAGATCAGCTCACGGAAGTTAGCCACGTCCTTGTCCGTAAACGAAAACTCCAAATACTTCTTGGCGTCCTTAATGAACTTAGCCCCCTCAATCAAAAACATCCCGTGTTCACGGCGAGCTTTTTTACTGTCGACTAATTCTTTAACTAACTTTTGTTTGGCTTTATCTAGGGACACA
>CAYGEQ010000031.1:1283-5956 GCA_964348985.1 uncultured Gammaproteobacteria bacterium
AAACCACGAGTGGCAAAGGATGCATAGTAAAAGGCCGTCCCCGTACCACATCCTCAATTCTATATGCCCCGTGGGTTGGGGCGTTAATGTAGCCGTTCCAGGCCATACGGGCAAAGGCACCGCCGTTAATCCAGTCCCAGAGCCACTCATCTGCATAGCGCGGATCAAGCGATTGCACCCCAGCTCCCACCTGGAATAGCCACTCCCGATTAAAATCCTCCTGACTGCCCACCGTGGGTGACATTAACAGGGGTATGCCGAGGCCGACGTAAAAGGACAACTCAGACGGCTTAGTCCAAAGAATGTCTGTCTTCATCATCAGCTTGTTAAAGGTAGAAAAATATTCATGGCGGTCTTTATTCTCAATGATCGCTACTCGACCATCATGAAGCGCGTCTTCAAGACCGGCCTTAATCACAGCATCACGAAAATACTGTCCTACCTCCGGACGAATCCCGGCCACCAAATTAAACTGGAGCTTCCCAGCCAAAATACTTTGAGCCAAAGACTTAACGGCCATCGCCCCAATTTCCCGCTGGGCCCCTGCCCCACCAATCGCAAAAGTTACGGACACGGCTGACCCGTTTTTCTTCTTGACCGCCTCACAAAACCTGGGTCCCATTTGCGCCTCCAGCATCGCGCCCACCTGCTGCAAAAAAACAGATCGTGGATCTAGGTGACATAAGCGCCTAGAAAGATCATTAACCACCTGCTCGCTCTTTAAGCCACCCACTGCGTCCATCGGCAAAGGGAAGCCCGTAAGCGTAATATTCTCTCCCCGCACACCGTAAAGCTGCAAACGCTCAGCTACTCTGCCGGTTGGGACCAAATATTTAATCCGGCTCTTATACGGATTAAGCGGCGCCCATGACCTAGCCACATCCGCGTCACAACAGACAATATAAACATCTTCAGGATAGTTATATTCCTCAGCCGCAAAAGCCGGGCTCATAAAAGTAGAAATGAGCGGCTTAGGATTTTTAGCCAATGACTCAACTAAATGCCGGCACCAATTACGTCGGCGGATAAAGGCGTAAGAACTCCGCAATTGAAAAGTGGGTTCAGATAAGTCTCGACGAGGATAAAATGACTCAATTCTCTGTGACCAATCCATGACACCAAAAACTGCCTCACCTAAAATAGGCACCTGTTTAAAACGTGAAATGCGCTCATACCATTTACGGCTCAAGGCCCACAGATTTTTATCATCTTCAGGTATCCCCGGGTAATCATTAGCAATGACTACTTTATGACCCACAGCAAACGGCTTCAGAGCCGAAGCCGCCCGTTCATGCCCATAACCCATGCTTACAGCCACCACATGGGCCGCACCCTCTCCCCCGTGAAGCTCTTTCATATTAGGTGAAGTATAACAAAGCCCACAGCCGGTTTGACGAAAATCTGTCTATCAAGTAAACTCCCGTAGTCTTAATTTTCGTTTCGTATGGCCAAAGTCTGCGCAATAACAGGCAAGCGGCCACTGACGGGTAACAACGTCAGCCACTCCAACGTGAAAACGAAGCGCCGCCAGATGCCGAATCTCCAAGCGAGAACGGTGGTGAATCCAGCTACGGGCAAGGCCCACCGGATCACCGTTTCAGGACGCGGTCTTCGCACGCTCAGAAAGTGGATGAAGGAAGGCAAAGTATTTGACCTTCGCGCGCTTGCCTCATAAAAAAATGCCCCCGCTCGGTTCAAAAGAACCAGGCGGGGCTTTTTTATTACTGCATTTACCCTTACCGGCTCTTCAAATATGAATCTAAAAGACGCGCGCCTTTATCTCGCCACAAAGTCAGCCCGTAATAATCTTTCTCTAAAATATAATCAGCAATCGCCTGCTCGGCAGCCTTTCCGTCTGTAGCTGCGAGCTGCTCAACGTACCTATCTAAATAACGGAATTGCAACTCCTCACGCTCATTCTCATTCTCCACCTGTAGCCATATCTGCGCCTCGTAAACACGCTCAATCACGTCCGGTTGAGTCAGTCCTTCCCGCAAGTACTCTAATAATTCTACCTGTAGATCCTCCATGGAACGTAAAGACAAATCATCAGCCGAAACCTTGCCCTTTAAAAAATCAATCAGTGCGCTCACCTGCGCATCGGCATTAACAGGATCAAAATGCATTTCTTTAACGTCATATTCTGGCTTGATCGCTAAAATTACGGCGCTTGGATTCTGCCCAATACCAGAAGCGTAATAAGCGTCATAAAGCGCTTTGACGGTGGCGAAATCCATGTCCGTATCTATGAACCGGTACATGAGGTAAAGAAACGGCGTTGGGATCTTGTCCCCGCTGGTCAATTTCAAAAGTACGTCTTTCATGAAAACACCCTGGTTGGCGCTGCGCTGTGGGTCGCCAATTTGATAGCTTCGACGGTGCCGTAAAAATTCTAAAGTATCCGTGGTCGGCAAGTTCAAAGCTCGAAAAATACCTATAGCCTCAGAAAACCCAACCGTCGCAATATAATCAGCCTTTACCCCAGCCACTCGCTCAATTTGCCTAACGCCATAATCCATGCCGCCAAAATAACAGGCATTAGCTAGATAGTAATCGCTCGGAAGGTACGTATGCCCCTCTATAGGCGGCAGAGGTGAACTAGTCCCGCGAGGCACAGAGATGATGGTAATGGTCCAAGTTCTGACGTTCATGCTGACCATGTGAATGGCGTCACAGTGCGCATAAGACCCCTCTTTTCTAGAATCTAGTCCAAGAGCCAGGATGTTAATGGTGTCTTTATCGCCAAAAGAAGCGTCCCCTGCCCGCAGTATTTCCGCCTCCCGGCTCTTCAAAACCGCAGCAACTGCATCCTTAACCGCTGGCTCAGCCGCCGCCAAATCATGAGGCGCTGAAGGCTGATTAACAAACGCCCCAAATAAAATCATGGTCGCCAGAATAAAGCTCGTCGGGATGATAGTGGCGAGGCGGTGCATAGTCTGTACCCCTTTTATCAAAAATCCCCGACGGTTGTCGAGGATTCCTGGTCCGCACTGTGCCTAACTCTCTAAAATTAGAGGAGGGCTTCCTTAGCAGCCTTGCTAACGCCGAACTTGAGAACGGTCTTAGCTGGGATCTTAATGGTCTCACCGGTGGCTGGGTTGCGACCCATGCGAGCTGGGCGGTTCTTCTTAACTAGCTTGCCCAAGCCTGGCATAACAAATTCACCAGAGCGCTTGATTTCAGAGAAAACAACGGCCATGAACTTATCATACATGTCAGAAGCGTCCTTCTTGGAAACGCCCCATGCTTCAGAAAGTGAAGTCATGATCTGTGCCTTTGTTAAACGTGCCATATGAAAAATCGTTAATTCATTAACCTTTTACGGGGGCAAGCGTAGCACAGGCCCCAAAATGCTGGGAAATTCTATCCACAAGGCCAGCCTGCTACAATTAGCGTATATGATTGTCGGAATTATTGGCTACGGAGAAATTGGTTCTGCTGTTCACTCGGTACTAAAAGTGAAGCCAGATCTAACTATCAAGCCCTGGGATGTTAATCATGAAAAATTCCCCAACCAAGGTACGCTTGAAAGTGTGGTGACAGAAGCCGATCTAATCTTCCTCTGTGTGCCCTCCTGGACTTTGCGTGGCGTACTCCATGCAGTACACCGTCACATCAAAGAGAATGTCCCGCTTATCTCTCTTTCAAAAGGCATTGAAGCCGAGACCTGCAAAACTACCGATATCCTTCTGCAAGAAATGGTGCCCGGTCACCCCGTAGGGATTTTAGCTGGCCCCATGATTGCCGAAGAACTCTTAGCGGGCAAACATACCACCGGTATTATAGGTAGCCATGACCAACTCATACGGCAAACCCTAATTAAACTTTTCGCCAAAACAATTTTACATCTCCGTGGCAGTGCAGATTTAAGAGGTGTAGCCCTGTGTGGTGTGCTCAAAAACACTTACGTATTAGGCCTTGGCATTACTGACGGCCTAGACCTAGGAGCCAACGCTAAAGGCGTGCTTATTTCCAGAGCGGTTAAAGAAATGCGCTTTATTGTCAAAAAATTAGGCGGCCAAGCTAGCACTGTTTTAACTGAAGCCGGCCTAGGAGATCTATTCACCACCGGTGAAAGCACTAACTCCAGAAATCACGCGGTGGGCGTAGCGCTTGGCAAAAATACCATCGGCCCAGACCTGACCAGCGAAGGCACCATGAGCATTTCCTGCTTTGAAAAGCTTTTAGCGGATGACCTTGCGCGCCTACCCTTTCTTCATTACCTTATTGAGGTAACCGCAGGCCATATCCCTGCCTCTAAAATAACCCGCTTTCTCTAATCCTATGTTTGAATTTTCTTCGTTTATTTTGGTTGCGGGCGGGATCGCTATTCTCTCCATGTTAAAACAGGTCAACCAGTACGAACGCGGTATCAGGTTCACTATGGGCAAGTATTCCAACGTGGCCGAACCGGGCTGGCGCTTGGTGGTGCCGGTTTTCCAGTTCATGCGTAAGGTGGACCTTCGCTTGAAAGCGATTGACGTGCCCGCACAGGATGCGATCACTAAAGACAACGTGTCCGCTAAAATTAACGCCGTTATCTACTACAAGATTGTAGACGCGGCAAAATCAATCATTGAGGTTGAGCACGTTAACTACGCCGTCATTCAGCTGGCCCAGACCACCATGCGTAATGTAGTGGGCGAGGTCACTCTAGACGAACTTCTCTCCCA
>CAYGEQ010000031.1:6056-8742 GCA_964348985.1 uncultured Gammaproteobacteria bacterium
ATCAACGACATCAGCTCCGACGCTTCTAACACTATCGTGTTCACAGTGCCACTCGAAATCCTACAGGCAATGAGCGGGTTTAAGAAGTAACTCGCTCAATCTCCTCATCAATCTCCTTCAGTCTCCCCGCTTTAGCAGGTGCGTAATCAGTCGGGTTCTCAAAGAAGTAGGCCAAAATCTCGCTGCGCTCTTTTTCCAAGCCGGCGAGTTTTTGTTTGAGCTTATCCTGACGTTTGCGTTCTTCTTTTTGGAGCGCATTGGCCTCAATCCGTGCGACCTTGTCCTGGTCAGACGCGCTCCTTCCCCCTTCCAGTGGGATAGAGGGGGTCTCACTCTCAGCAAGGTCCGCCACGTACTCCTCATACGTGCCAATGTAATGACGAAGCGTCCCTCCACGAATCTCATAAATTTGATCCGCGAGCGCGTTCACGAAGGTGCGAGCGTGAGACACAAAAATAACAGTGCCCCCATATTCTTTAAGTGCGAGGGCCAGCGCTTCAGCAGTTTCCACGTCCAAATGGTTAGTTGGCTCGTCGAGGATGAGAACGTTGTGCTCGTGTAAAAGAATACCGGCGAGTGCGAGCCGGGCACGCTCGCCACCGGACAGAACGCTACAAGTCTTTTCTAGGTCATCATTTCTAAAAAGAAAATTCCCCGCCATCATTAAGATACGCTCGCCGGAAGTCATGACTGGCGCCATCTTCGTAAGGTAAGCGAGAATCGTCTCTTGCGGAATGAGCGAGGCGTCTGTTTTCTGGTCGTAATAACCAACATCAGCCTTGTAAAACCACTTATACGAACCAGCCAAGGGCTCGAGCTTGCCCGCCAATGTCTTGAGTAGTGTCGATTTCCCCTTGCCGTTCTCCCCCGCAATCACAATCTTTTCACCACGCTTGAACTCGAAAGTAATGTCACTGGCAATCACCTTCTCCCCGTAGCCAACCGTCAGCTTCTCAGCTCGCACGGCCGTGCCGGGAACAACATACGGCGTTGGAATAACAATTTTAGAGGTCGACAATGCGCCATGCACGGCCGCAATCTGGTGGCGCAACTTTGCGATGTGCTTAATCTTGCTTTGAGCCCTTGAAGCTTGACTCGCCTTAAATCTGAAGCGGTCGACGAAGTCCTGATGATGGGCAATCTCACGCTTTAATCGCTTATTAGTACGCAACTGAAACTCTTTCTGCTCTTCTTTCCACGCAAAGTATTCTTCCACTGCTCCTGGATACGTGGTCAGCTCAGCCCGTTCAATTTCAAAAGTGTCAGTACACGTGTTCTGCAGGAATTCTCGATCATGTGCTGTGACAATAAAGCTACCCTCATACTCGGCTAAGAATCGCTCGAGCAAGAGCAGGGTCGACAAGTCCAAATAGTTAACTGGCTCGTCCAGTAATAACAGGTTCGGCTCGGTCAAAAGCATAGCCACAATCTTCACGCGCATTTGATAACCGCCGGAAAGTTCCGTTGGAGCTTTCATGAGCTCAGCCTCGCCCAAGCCAAACTTAGCCGCCAACTTCCTAATCTCCCAAGACGGCTTGCCCCCGCGAGCCTCCAAGAACTGCTCAGTGGTCATGTCAGATGGCAAGGTCTCGTGCTGATGCACCACCCCAACTTTAGTCCAAGGTAACAAAACCACCTCGCCCTGCTCTGCCTCCTCCTTGCCAATCAAAATGTTAAGTAGCGTAGACTTACCTGCTCCGTTACGGCCAATGAGTGCAATCTTCTGCCCCTCAGAAACCACAAAAGACAGGCTATCTAGTACAACCTGCTTACCGTAAGTCTTATGTATATTCTTAACCTCAAGGAGTGGCCGGTTCATGGGCCACAGCCTACCACTACCCCATCTCTTCTTCAATTTCTTCGCCTAACCTATCAACATCAATATCTCGCTTCATGGCTGCCAGCTCAGGGTCCCGTTTAGTCTTCATTCTGAGTTCGGTCCTAATCTCATCCACCATGTGCAGAATTTTAGTAATCTCTTTTTCTGCTTGAATGTTCACCTGAAAATCCATCTCCTCTCTTAACTCAGCCACTCGCGCTGCCCTATTTTCAGAAATCAAAACTGTAACCGCTAACATAATGGCCTCCAATGAAACACCCGTGGTTAGAAAGAAAAATGGAAACGGATCAAAGATAGGCACACCAGGAATAACGCCAATGTTCAACACTATCCACACAAAGAAAAAACCAGCGTTAGCCACCAAGAACCACATCCGCCCAAAATACTTAGTCAAAGCATCAGCCGCCTTCTGACTCCTAGTCCGTCGGTCATTCATCTTCTGCGCAAAAATCGCCGCTGTTCTGAGCGACGCTCGTGCCGGTTTAACGGCACTTTTCTTATTCAAACTTTTCCTCCTTGTAGCCATACGTGATTATGCTAATAATACCACAAACTTACTTGCGCTATGGAAATAAAATTCACCAAAAAAACTGACGGACATCATCTACTCACCGCCATCAGAACTAACGGCACTGTGGCTCAAGGCCACGTAGTGCCCGGCTTTGGTGCAGACGCGCTCCCCCATGACCTCATTCATGCCTTGGTCGAAAAACATCTCGGTCTCAAACGCGGAGTGTACGGATTAATAAACACCGGCCTCACCATTAACGAACTCATGGACTACGGGAAACGTAAAATTAACGTCAATGAGCCTGAACTAACTTTCTCCGAAGGCGCAACGGCCCA
>CAYGEQ010000032.1:0-8460 GCA_964348985.1 uncultured Gammaproteobacteria bacterium
GGACTCGAACCCGCGACCCTTTGCTTGGGAAGCAAATGTTCTACCACTGAACTACCCCTGCAATCGGGGAGAATACTAGCATGGGTTATTCCCTTCGTCTAGCTGACCGTCCCGTCTTATTAAACCCTCTGCTATACTAGTTCTGCATGATCACGTTCGAAAACATTACTAAGGTTTATAAACGGGATATTCGCGCTTTAGACGGCGTGAGTCTTCATATTAGACCGGGGGAGTTTGTTTCAATTGTCGGCGTGTCGGGTAGTGGGAAGTCCACCCTCGCTAAGATCCTGTTTGCCGAAGAAACTCCAACTACCGGCACGGTCAAAGTGGGTGATTGGGATATCACTAAAATCCACCGGGCTGACGTACCTGGACTGCGTAGGCAAATTGGCATGGTTTTTCAGGATTTTAAATTATTACAGCAAAAAACTGCTTACGAAAACGTCGCTTTTGCTTTAGAGGTTGCCGGTGAACCAACCAGCAGAATTAGAGAAGTAGTTCCGCAGGTTTTGAAAATTGTAGGACTGGGTGAGAAGGGACACCGTTTTCCACAGGAGCTGTCCGGCGGGGAGCAGCAGCGCGTGTCCATTGCCCGAGCGCTGGTTCACCGACCAAAGATTCTTTTGGCGGATGAGCCTACGGGCAATCTAGACGCTATCACGGCGCAGGAAATTTTGTCGCTCTTAAAAAAGATTAATGAGTTCGGGACCACCGTAGTGTTAGTGACGCATGACCGGGATATTGTGAACGCGCTTAATCGCCGAGTAGTCAGTATTCATAAGGGTCGGGTAGCTGGAGATGCGGCTCACGGTAAGTACAATATTTCCTGATATGCGTTCAATCTTACGCACCATCAAATTCGCCTTTCAGAGTATTATTAGGAACTTCTGGTTGTCCTTTGTTACCACCAGCGTTTTTTTGCTGACCTTGATTACTGTTAACGCTGTGGTCATCATGAATGTGGTTGGGGACTCCACCATCAAATCCGTAGAGAACCGGATTCACATGGACATTTATTTGAAGAAAGGCACCAGTCCGGATATGCAGTCGGCTATCCGTGGTTATCTCACGGGGTTGGCGCAGGTTAAGCAGGTTATTTCTGTGCCGGCGGATGAAGCCTTGCTTGATTTTAAGGCCAAGCATGCTGAAGACGCGGACATCCTAGCTGCTTTGGAGGAGATTGGTGGTAACCCTTTGGGTGATACCCTTAGGGTCAGCACCAAATCACCGGCTGACATCCCCTTTGTTTTACAGGCGGTGAGTACGCCTGAATTCTCTCCGCACATTGAGGAGACGGGCCAGGCTGATTATGAAGAGGTAGTTAAGTCCCTGACTTCGCTGAGTGAGAAAGTACGTTACGGTGGGTTTATAGTGGCCGGTTTTTTTGCGGTGATTGCGCTCCTCATGGTGTTTAACACGGTCCGCGTAGCTATTTACGTACACCGTGATGAAATTGCTGTGATGCGTTTAGTGGGCGCTCATGATTGGTTTATTCGCGCTCCATTTTTGGTCGAGGGCATCCTGTACTCGTTGATCGCTACGGGAATCGTGGCCAGTCTTATGTACGGCCTGCTAAACGTCTGGCAGCCGGCTATTAATGCTTTCTTTACGGGCGTTGACCTAAACCTGCTAGCTTTTCTTAAAGAAAAAGGCCCGGTTTTATTTGTTCTGGAATTTATTGCTCTGTCCCTCTTGAGCATGGTGACCGCCTCCATGGCCATGCGCAAGTATTTGAAGATATAAAAAAATCACGCACTCTGTTCGGGGGAATGGGATCGAACCATTATTCACGGCTTCAAAGGCCGCTGTCCTGCCATTAGACGACCCCCGAACAAAGGGCGCGAATTTTCTGGCCGAATTATACGATATTTTCGGGGTGAAATCAAGTATGCTGTACCATACTCGTACTATGGTGCATGTGGCCTTTACTGAGGGTGAGGATAGGCGCAAAACGGCCCGGAAGGCCGTGGATGATTTGGGGCATGATTTTTTACGGTTATTGAAGGGGGCTGGCTACATTTTTGTCTATGTGGATGTCTCTCGGGATGTATTTGAGACCTTGAGAGGGACGCTCGACGTTCTGCGTCTCTACACTAATGCGCCAATTGTGATTGGTGATACTCCAGAAAGGGGAGCCATGAAGGCATTCCATGCGGCCGGACTTGAACCCATTCCTGACCTGTACCCTGACGTTCATTTGCTAGATTTAACTAAAGATGAAATTGTCGGGCAAGATTTTATTCGGCGAGATGGTGGCGCGCTGCACATCAGGCGAGCCAAGACGGCCGTTGAAGCGCCTTTCAGATTTGCCCTGGGGAGCGTGGCTGACTGGGGGCTTGGCACCTGGATAGTTCCGCCCAGGGAAACCTCTCAGGGAAAGAGTTGGAGCAAAGGTCCGTTCATTGAAGCTTTGTCGCCGCTTGAGCGCGAGCAGCTGTTGGCCTTTCTTTTTCGCTCTTACCCCTGCCATGCGTCGCTTCGTGATGGTATTCTGTCTGGACACGGCTTCTTGGCCAGCCTAGACCCGGTAGCTGTTGATACAGTTATGGCTACTGTCGCTGGCCAGGACGCGCACGAAATTCCGCACCTTGAGGAGCTCGCTCAGTCGGGCCCTTGGACCAATGAGATTTCCGAGATTGACGTACCACCAGCTATTCTGCAAGAATTATTGTCAGGCAACGTATAACCCTCACCTACCACCTAACACCTTTTTTATGGATATCTGTATCTTCCCTGGTCGGTTCCAGCCTTTTCATAACGGTCATTTGATGGTGGTACAGGGGATGATGAAGGCCTGCGGTAACGCCACGATTGTTATTTGCGAGGCCAAGGATCCACGGAGTGCAGAGGACCCATTCTCGCTCGATGAGCGCCGGGAGATGATTAGCGCCGCTCTTTTGTCAGCAGACATCATGGACGCGACTATAGTAGCCGTGAAGGACACGGAGTCTGATGAATCATGGGCGCATCATGTTCTGGACGCAGCTGGTAATCCGTCTGATGCTATTGTTTGGAGCGGAGATGAAAACGTGCGCAAGATTTTCGAGCACAAAAAAATCGCTACCAAGAAGATTGTTCCAGTTCCTGGAATTGTCGGAACGGATATTCGGCAAATGATCTCCTCTAAGAGTCATGACTGGCGCAAGAAGGTGCCGGCTGGAGCTATGGATGTGGTCGAGGAGGTTATTGCTAAGTCTAAATAGGTGGTTGTGGATAGGCGTTGCTAGATGTTATTTGGCGTGATATTGTCACCGTACAAAATACGAACATACCCCTAGAGCCCCGGCTCTTGGGGCCTTTGTCTATTGTGTATGAAATTTGAACTCAAATCAGAATACAAACCTGCCGGTGATCAGCCCAAAGCCATAGCTGATTTAACTGAGGGATTAAATAAGGGTCTGGATAGACAGACTTTGCTTGGTGTTACCGGTTCTGGAAAAACATTCACCATGGCGAACGTGATTCAGAATGTCCAGCGCCCCACGCTAGTCATCGCGCATAACAAGACGCTGGCCGCGCAGCTGTGTCAGGAGTTCAGAGAGTTTTTCCCAAACAACGTGGTGGAGTATTTCGTGTCGTATTACGACTACTACCAGCCAGAGGCGTATCTTCCTCGGACAGACACCTACATCGAAAAAGAGGCGACTATTAACGAGGAGATTGATCGTCTTCGTCACGCGGCTACTTCAGCCCTGCTGACTCGTCGGGACGTGATCATTGTGGCTTCTGTTTCTTGTATTTACGGTTTAGGCTCGCCTGAAGCGTATGAGAAGGAAGTTTTGCATTTGGTAGCGGGTGAAGCTGTAGACCGTGATGACATGATGCGCCGGCTTATTGATATGCAGTACACGCGCACTAATACTGATCTGACCCGTGGTCACTTCCGCGCGCGTGGGGATGTGGTTGAAATCATGCCGGTGAATGAAGAAATCCTGTTCAGGCTAGTGTTTGACGGTTCTAAGCTGGCCGAAATTTTTAGACTCGACCACGTGACTAGAGAGATTGACCAGAAGTTAAATGACACCTGGATTTTCCCGGCTAAGCACTTCATGGCCTCACTGGATGAACGAGAGCGGGCGTATAAAGCGATTGAGCATGAGCTGGCCGAGCGTCTAAAGGAGTTGGACGCTGAAGGCAAAGTTCTAGAGTATGAAAGACTTTCTCGAAGATCGAAGTACGACCTCGAGATGATTAAGAGTATTGGCTACTGTAACGGTATTGAAAACTATTCTCGTCACTTTGATGGTCGAGCTGTGGGCGAGCCACCATCCAGCTTAATTTCATATTTCCCAGATGATTTCCTGACCATCATCGACGAATCTCACGTGACGCTCCCGCAGATTGGCGGCATGTTCGCGGGTGACCAAGCGCGCAAACAGACACTTGTCGATCACGGTTTCCGTTTGCCGAGTGCTAAAGACAACCGGCCTCTAAAATTCGACGAGTTTATAGAGCGGACTGGCCAGACTCTGTACGTGTCGGCCACGCCTGGTCCATATGAGCGTCAAACATCTAACGCCATCATCGAGCAGATTATTCGCCCTACAGGACTTGTTGACCCAGAGACAGTTATTCTCCCGGTGACCGCTACAGATGATTATCCAGGTCAGGTGAAGGACATCATGGCGCGTATCAAGGAACGGGTGGCAAAGGGGGAGCGGGCGCTGATTACTACGCTCACTAAAAAGATGGCGGAAGACTTGGCTGGCTACTTGAAGGAAGACGGCATGAACGTGGCTTACCTTCACTCTGATATTGAAACGCTTGAACGCATAACTATCCTGTCAGACTTGCGTAAGGGAGTTTATGACGTGCTAGTGGGCGTGAACTTACTGCGTGAAGGTCTAGACCTGCCGGAAGTATCGCTCATCGGTATCCTCGACGCTGACAAAGAAGGCTTCTTGAGAAGTGAAACGTCCCTCATTCAAACTATTGGTCGAGCTGCCCGAAACGTGAATGGCCTCGTTCTCCTCTACGCAGACCACATGACCGGTTCGCTGGATCGAGCGCTGGCCGAGACTGATCGCCGTAGGAAAATACAGCTGCAGTACAACAAGGATCACGGCATCACGCCCAAGAGCATTGAGAAAAAGATTGGGGACATCAGAAAGATGCTCGGTGCGGATGGGATAGACGAAGAAAAGGTGAAGAAGATTCTGAAGATTGAGATGACCGCCAGCCCAGAAGAGTTGGCCGAGGCCATTAAGGACAAGAAAGACGAGATGAGACGGGCGGCTGAGAATCTAATGTTTGAAACTGCTGCCTTGCTACGCGACGAACTGGTCGAGTTAGAAAAAGAATTATCTGGCAAAAAAGGTACGAGCCCCCGCGGTAAAAACCGGGGAGCTCGGAAGAAGAAACAGAGCGTCACTTGATTGGCTGAGTTACGCTCAGTAGCCGTTCTTGCTTGATGGTTACGGACATGGCCAGGTAGCCGATAGCCACCGGATAGACGTACTTGATGAAGAAATTCGCCCGATGCCCTGTCTTGACCGGATGAGTGATGTGCCAGTGATAGTCGGCGATGGTGATGGCTAGATCGAGCCAGTTGCCCGGCCAGAGCACCAGCAGAAAATCTAGAGCTGTTGCAAGGATGCTTTGCTTGGGTACCCAACCAGATTCTTCATTCATCATCTGGGTGATGAGTACCGAATGTTTTACTGGTATTACCCGCCTTGGTCTGCCCCTAGCTGGCCGCATCTGTTCCCGGGTGGGATCGCCGGGCGCGCTCATGGGCCGGCCCTGCTCGATCCGCTTGATGATTTCTGCTTCCGGCAGAGTTGCCGGGACCATCGGTCCCTTGGCTGGTCCGGTCACGCTCGGTTCGGGTTGATACCCACGAGGGTCCGTACCCATCGGCTCGTTCTCGAGTCCGCTTAGTCCACCACCGCCCAGTTGAATACTCGGAACAGTCTTCTCGTCCATGACACTCATGGTGCCTCCAAAAACTGTGTGTGAATCTATTCTATATGCAAGACGTCATAAAAATCAAAGGTGCGCGGGAACACAACCTGAAAAATATTTCGCTGGAGATCCCGCGGAATAAACTGGTTTGCTTCACGGGGCTGTCCGGTTCTGGCAAGTCGAGCCTAGCTTTCGACACTATTTTTGCCGAAGGCCAGCGCCGGTATGTGGAATCATTGTCAGCTTATGCTCGGCAGTTTTTGGGCGGCATGCAGAAGCCTGACGTGGATGAGATTGAGGGACTCTCGCCAGCCATCAGCATTGATCAAAAAGCGCACTCACGAAACCCGCGCTCGACGATTGCTACGATTACGGAGATTTACGATTACCTGCGCGTGCTTTATGCCCGCGTCGGCGAACCGCATTGTGTTAAATGCAACCGTAAAATTGAGAAGCTGACTATTGATGAGATGGTGGATATTGTGATGGGAGATTTAGCGAAGGCGCCCCCGGTGAAGGGGCTTGGCGCCGCCAAGCCCGTACATTCCGGTGAAGTGGTTATCCTAGCCCCTGTCGTCCGTGGCCGAAAAGGCGAGTACTACCAGTTGCTTTATGATCTTTATAATTCAGGCTTTGCCAAAGTGAGAATTGACGGCAAGATGCACCGCTTGAGCGAGAAGATCGAGCTCTCACGTTATCAGCAGCACACCATCGAAGTAGTCATTGACACTATTCCGGCGAGTGCGTTGCCTGAAGCTCGTCAGCGTTTGTCAGACGCGCTTGAGCAAGCAGTTGACCGTGGTCAAAGCCTCGTCCAAGTACTTACACCGAACGGTGACAGACTCTTGTCGAGTAAATTCAGCTGTCCAGATGACGGCTTCTCCTTTCCGGAGATCGAGCCTCGCTTGTTCTCTTTTAACTCGCCTTACGGCGCTTGTCCTGCCTGTTCTGGTTTGGGCACGGTCGATTTGTTCTCAGATCAGCCTTGTCTAACCTGTAATGGCAAGCGTTTGCGGGACGAGGCGCTCAGCGTTTATGTAGGCGGTAAGTCTATTGTGGATGTGACCAATCTATCAGTCGATGGTGCAATTCAGTTCTTCCTTGAGCTCAAGCTCACCGAGCGTGAACAAGAAATTGCGTCGACGATTCTGAAAGAAATTGAAAACCGCATGAGTTTCATGCTTGATGTAGGTTTGCACTATCTGACGCTTAACCGCACCGCCGGTACTTTGTCCGGTGGCGAAGCTCAGCGTATTCGTTTGGCCTCGCAAATCGGCTCTAAACTGGTAGGTGCCATGTACGTACTGGACGAACCGACCATTGGTTTGCATCAAAGAGATAATGAACGACTCATTAAGACGCTGATTGAGCTTAGAGATCTGGGCAACACGGTGCTGGTGGTTGAGCATGATGAGGATACTATTCGTGCTTCAGACTTTATGGTGGAGATTGGTCCGGGAGCGGGTGTGCACGGGGGAGAGATTGTGGCCATCGGTACTACGCCAGAAGTTTTCAAAGACAAGAAGTCTAGAACAGCTGGTTATCTTCGCGGTGACTTGAAGATTCCGGTGCCGGAAGAGCGACGCTCCAAGGATGCGGGTGTAATTAAAGTTCGCGGAGCCTCCGAGAATAACCTGAAGAACGTGGACGTTGATTTTCCGTTGCGTAAGTTTATTTGCGTGACCGGCGTCTCTGGCTCGGGTAAATCAACCCTCGCTCATGACGTGATGTATCAGACGATCAATCACAAGCTAAACGGCGGCAAAGATAAGGGAGGCAAGGCTACGGCTGTACTTGGCGTTGAATATATCGACAAAGCCATTCTCATTGACCAAGGAGCTATCGGCCGCACGCCAAGATCCAACCCAGCTACTTACACCGGCGCTTGGGGACCGATTCGCGATCTCTTCGCGAGCACCGAAGAGGCCCGTTTCCGCGGTTATAAGCCTGGCCGCTTTAGTTTTAACGTACCCGGTGGCCGTTGTGAACATTGTGAGGGTCACGGCATGATTGAAATTGAAATGCACTTCCTGCCGACCGTTTACGTGACTTGCGAGGTTTGCAAAGGCAAGCGTTTCAATCGTGAGACCCTCGAAGTCACCTTTAAAGACAAAAACATTTCTGACGTGCTCGAAATGACCGTGGAAGAGGGCGCCAAGTTCTTCAAAGATATTCCAGACGTGGACACTAAGTTGAAAGCCTTGAACGAGGTTGGCTTGAGTTACATTAAGATCGGTCAAAGTGCGACGACGCTCTCGGGTGGAGAAGCCCAGCGTGTGAAGCTGGCGTCCGAGCTTGCGCGTCGGCAAACGGGGAAGACACTCTACTTGCTTGATGAGCCGACTACCGGTTTACACTTTGACGACGTGAAGCAGTTGCTTGAGGTTCTTCACCGTTTAGTCGACAAGGGTAATACCATGGTGATTATCGAGCATAACCTGGACGTTATTAAGACCGCCGATTGGTTGATTGACATGGGTCCGGAGGGCGGAGACTTAGGCGGCACAATTGTCGCGGTTGGTACTCCGGAAGATATTGCTCGCAAACCAAAAAGTT
>CAYGEQ010000033.1:0-4482 GCA_964348985.1 uncultured Gammaproteobacteria bacterium
ATTGTCAAACAAAAACCCCCACGTTGCCGTGAGGGGTTTTGAGGGGTGGCGGAACCACGAGGGGTTCCGCTACAGACTGTTTGACCGCTCCGTAGTCGCCACGCCTTGTTCGCGTGCGCGCTCCAGAAACAGTCGACTCGGTTCGGTCATGACTCTGGGCATGCCAACAGACTCGTTTAGTCCGAGGGCCATGCGTAGGTCAGTGTCTTTCCAATCAGAGTCTTGGAGATCCGCCATGGCCAGTCGGGTCTGCAAGACCTCGGCCATGAGTAGCCGAGCTTTGGCTAGGCAAGTGCGGTACATGAAGGCCTCTTGCAGATTGGCCAGGCTAAGGTCAGCTCCCTGGCAATTTGCATCTATGAAGCAAGCGCCTCGGAGCTTTGTCTCACGGAAGTTGGTGTTCAAGCAGACCGCCTGCGAGAAATCTGCCTTAGTCAGATCGGCACCCAAGAAGCTGGCCCCAGACAAATCGCAGCCGGAGAAATCCACTCCGGCCAGCTTAGCTCGCTGGAAATCGGTGCCCACGAGTTTGAGTCCTGCCAGACTGGAGTTCTCCAGAGACAGGATCTTGTGCGGGTTCTTCTGGCGCCACTTAGCCAGGACTTCGGGCCCAACGCGGCGTAATCCCTGTACTAGTTCACGTGCCTCCTGCACGGTCATTTGATTGGACATCTACTCCTCCCCAGGTTCAGTACAACATGGTAGCATAGGTTCACTAGACGTATGCGTGAATTTTATGGCTGACTTTGTTCAAGCAATGCAAGAACGTTTTGGTCCACAGTTTAAGGAGAGCGAGCCACTTGCTAAACACGTAAACATGAAAATTGGCGGGCCAGCCAAGTTTTTTGTCGAAGCTAAATCAGCCCAGGATGTGGCGGATGCAGTGAAGCTCGCTCAAGAAAATAACCTGAAGTTTTTTGTGTTGGGCGGGGGATCAAATACGCTTGTTGCGGATGAGGGATTTGAGGGGCTGGTCATTAAGATCGCCATGCGAAACATCTCTATTAATGGCGAGACCGTCACGGCCGAAGCTGGCGCAATTTCCGCGAGTGTAGCTCGACAGACCGCCACTGTAGGCCTCCGAGGTTTTGAGTGGGCAGTGTCCCTCCCGGGAACTATTGGGGGAGCGGTGCGTGGCAACGCAGGATGTTTTGGTGGAGAGACGAAAGATAACCTAGTAAGTGTGAAGTTATTGAGTGATGGAGTTGTGAAGGAAATGCCTGCAAAGGATTTGGAAATGCGGTATCGACATAGCAGGTTGAAGGAGCTCGGCAATGATGACGTTGTCCTAGAGGCGACTTTTAAGTTGACTCCCGGCGACAAGACTGAAGCCTTGGCTTTGATCGACTCCAACTTAGACAAGCGAAAGAAAACCCAGCCCCTAGGTGCTGCGAGCGCGGGGTGCATGTTTAAGAATTTTGAATATACCGACGAGTCCACCCTCGACAAGCTTAAGCAGGACGCAGACGTGCCGGAAGCAATGTTGAAGTCAAAGAGACTCGCTGCTGGGTGGTTGATTGACCAAGCCGGGCTCAAGGGCACAAAGATGGGCGACGCCATGGTCTCTACGGAGCACGGCAACTTCCTCATGAACACCGGACAGGCAACCGCGAGCCAGATTGCGGAATTGATTTCGCTTGTTAAGATGAAAATTAGGAACAGTTATGGTATCCAGTTAGAGGAGGAAGTCCAATATCTTTCTTAACCATTTGCTTATGCGCATCACAAACTTGCTTACAAAGAACATGGAGATGACGGCAGCTATTCAAGCGTATGTAGAGGAGAAGCTGATGAGTCTGGAGAAGTTATGTGAGAAATATTCGCCGTGTGATGTGATAGCTGAAGTAGGGAAGACCAGCGAACATCACCAGAAGGGGGAGATTTACCGGGCTGAGTTTAATATGACTATTCCTGGGGCGGTGTTGCGCGCGGAATCGACTAAGGATGATTTGTACGCGGCGATTGATGATGCGAAAGATCAGTTGAAACGGCAGTTAGTTGATCGTAAAGAGCGCTAATTGTGTTTCTAGACCAATATACCCGTATTCACTGCATTGGCGTTGGGGGCATCGGCATTAGTGCCGTGGCCAAGTTTTTGGTTGTAAAAGGGAAGGAGGTAAGCGGATCTGATGCGACGGCGTCGGCGATTGTTGATGGCGTGACGAAACTTGGCGCGCAGACTTGGATTGGGGCTGATGCGGACAAGATTACGGAAGATATTAATCTCATTGTTTACTCGGAAGCGGTGCCGGTCGACGATCCAGAGCGCGCTAAGGCCACTGAGCTTGGGATTCCGCAATTAGGACACTTCGACTTTTTGGGCGAGCTTTCGAAAGAGTATCGGACCATTTGTGTTACTGGGACGAACGGAAAATCCACTACCACGGCCATGACGGGCAAGATTTTTGAGGATGCTGGATTAGACCCGACCGTTTTCGTCGGTACACTGGTTCCTGGTTGGGAGCTTGGTAATTTACGAGTTGGCGCGAGCGATATTTTGATTATCGAGGGTGATGAGTACAAGCAGAAGATGGTGAAGCTCTGGCCGGAGACTACAGTGATCACGAATATTGCGGAGGATCATTTGGACGTTTATCGAGACCTCGACCATATTATTGCAACCTTCCAGGAGTGTGCGCATAAGACCACGGGAGCCGTGATTTTGAATGCGGATGACCAGAACTCTCTCCAGCTTATTTCTGCCAAGCTTAAGAAATATTCTTCTGCTGAGGCGGAACAGATTAGGCTAAAAATCCCTGGGGCATTTAACAGAATGAACGCTTTAGCGGCTTTATCAGTAGCCAGAGAATATGCCATTGCTGACCAGCTTGCCCTAGATTCGCTGGCTGAGTTTCCTGGCGTGTGGCGCAGATTTGAAAGAGTTGGGGAGTACAAGGGCGCGGAAATTATCTCTGATTACGGTCATCATCCAGATGCTATTCGCGGAACCATTGAGGCCGCTCGTGAACTCTTCCCAGATCGCCGCGTCATTCTTTGTTTTCAGCCGCATCAACATTCGCGTACTAAAGCTCTGTTTGCGGAGTTTGTAAAAAGTTTTGCTGGCGCAGATGTGGTTGTACTGCCAGAAATTTATCACGTGGAAGGACGTAATGAAGAAGAGGGGAATATTTCCAGCGCTGATTTGCTTGAATCATTGAAGGCCAGCTTTGATAAGCTAACATTTTATGCCAAAGATCTAGTGGAAACGGAGAGTATTCTAGCGCGAGAGATTAAGGCCGGTGACGTGGTATTAATTATGGGCGCGGGCAATATAGACACAGTGGCCAGACAATTAGCGCAATAAAAAAACCACAGCCCTAGCGAGGGCTGCGTTACGGGGCATGGGCCTTGATGTACGGCGTGATCGTTTTGAATTCTAGCGTCCAGGATTCCATGGCTGGGCCAAGCTTCAAACGACAGCTGCCGTGAGCCATGATGAGACTGGGGTGGGCAAGACGATGGAAGAACGAACGATGCACATGCATTTCGACGTTTGACGTGTCGTTCAGTTTGGCCACATGGACCAACTGTGCCAATACGCTAATTGCCAGGTACAAGAGTTCGCCGGTGGACTCAGCGCCCGTGGTTTCCATGAGCTCGTCTACCTGTGCCAGCGTTTGCTCGGTGCAGCGCCAGTCAACGACCACCTCGTGCCGATCCTCTTCAGCTAGCCCGTCTTGTCGTTCTAGGTTGAGCAGGATTGCGAAGGGTGGCTTGCAGGCCAGCCACACTTCTGTTTGCTGGTCGAGCGAGACGTAGTTGGCTAGGAATTCCAGAATGAATAACGCGATATCGAAGACGTTGCTGAGGGTTGGAACTTTTAGGGCACCACGCAGGTACTTAGCCGTGTCCATGGCTGTGTGGGGAACTTTCACGAACAGCGAAGTTTGGCTATTTTCCAAGGTGAACTCCAAAAGATAGGGCAGGATAGGTTCAGAAAAGTAACTATGTCAATTTATGGGGAGTAGATGGGTTAACGCTTGCTTGAACTCTAGGGCGACTTCAGGCAATATACCCGAGCCTAACAGGTTTCAGGTTTCTGGTTGTAGGTTAGGGAAAATAATATCGAACTATGTCTTTGTTGACCAAGATTTTTGGAGACCCAAACGCTAAAGTAGTTAAAAACCTGCGGGCTGAGGTAGATAAAATTAACGCGCTCGAGCCGGTCATTTCAGCTCTGCCGAATGAGTCCCTGGCCGCTAAGACAGCGGAATTTAAAACTAAACTAGAAAACGGAGCCAAGCTGGATGACATCATGCATGAGGCTTTTGCTGTAGTTCGTGAAGCTTCAAAGAGGACGCTCGGTCAGCGACAGTATGACGTGCAGATGATGGGTGGTTTGACGCTGCACCGCGGAGGCATTGCGGAAATGAGAACTGGTGAAGGAAAAACATTAACTGCTAACGCCGCCGTTTATTTGAACGCTCTTACGGGGAAGGGTGTGCACTTGGTGACCGTGAATGATTACTTGGCTAAGCGTGA
>CAYGEQ010000033.1:4582-8411 GCA_964348985.1 uncultured Gammaproteobacteria bacterium
GCCCCAGCCGCCGAATCAGCTGACTTGTATTTCAAATTCGCCGGTCTAGTTAAGGGTTTAGTAGTGAGGGAAGATTTTAATTTGGATGAGAAGCTCAAGGCAGTAACCTTTACTGAACCCGGTCTTCAGAAGCTTGAAGGACTGTTGGGAGTTAAGAACATTTACGAAGAAGGTTTGCAGATGGTGCATCACGCTGAGCAGGCACTGCGCGCGCACGCCATGTTTAAGGTGGACCGTGATTACGTGGTGCGGGATGGTGAGGTGATTATCGTGGACGAGTTCACTGGACGCCTCATGGAAGGTCGCCGGTATTCAGAGGGCTTGCACCAGGCAATTGAAGCTAAAGAAGGCGTTAAAGTTCAGCGTGAGAGCAAGACGCTGGCCACCATTACTTTCCAGAACTACTTCCGGTTGTATGAGAAGTTGGGTGGTATGACGGGAACTGCCGCCACTGAAGCTGAAGAATTTGAAAAGATTTATAAGCTGGAAGTTACTCAGGTACCAACTAACCGTGATAACAATCGCGTAGATTTGCCGGACCGTATTTATAAGAATGAGACGGGCAAGTGGATGGCGGTAGTTCGCGAGGCAAAAGAAAGGCATGAGAAGGGTCAACCTGTACTCATTGGTACGGTATCGATTGATAAGAACGAGCGCCTATCATCTTTACTGCAGGCCGCTGGGGTGCCCCACAAAATGTTGAACGCTAAGAACCATGAGAAGGAAGGCGAGATTATTGCTCAGGCCGGACGTAAGGGCGCAGTGACACTGGCTACTAACATGGCCGGCCGTGGCGTGGACATTATTTTGGGCGGTAACCCACCGGATAAGGCTGAGGCTGAAGAAGTCCGCGCGCTTGGCGGTCTGCATGTTATTGGAACTGAGAGACACGAGTCTCGACGTATCGACAACCAGCTTCGTGGTCGTGCTGGCCGTCAGGGCGATCCTGGTTCTACGCAGTTCTTTGTATCACTCGACGACGATCTCATGCGCGTGTTCGGCACAGACCGGGTGAAGAGCATGATGAATACGCTTGGCATAGATGACGAAACACCAATTGAGAGTGGCATGGTGACTCGCTCACTTGAAAAGGCGCAGGAGCGCGTGGAGTCTCATCACTTTGATACTCGCAAGCATGTGCTTGAATACGATGACGTACTAAACCGTCACCGTTTAACGGTCTATGACGAGCGCCGGGATTTGTTGACTGGTAGGAATATCAATCCGCATGATGAAGTCATGCGCATGGTTGAATCTGAAATTGAGCGGATTATTTTCTTCCACACGTCCAAGCAGGACGTAGAGGTGCCTAGGGAGTTTGCTGATAAGCCAGCGAGCGACTGGGATCCAAAAGAAATTGTGGAGGCCTTGAGTACCATCACTCCATTGTCAGCCGAAAACTCAGGGAAGATTGGTGAGACTTTGAAGATGATCTCTAAAGATAAGGAAGAATTGGCTCGCCAGCGGACAGAGGTGATTGAAACTGTGTTGGATGAGGTCAAGGCTAAGTACGCGGAGATCACTGAGAAAGTCTCTGATCCTGAGACTATTGAACGTCTGGAGCGTGCCACTCTACTTAGAGCCACAGATGATCTCTGGATGCGCCATTTGGATGACATGTCTTACTTGCGCCGCACTATTGGCCTCCAGGGTTACGCCCAGCGTGATCCGTTAGTTGAATATAAGAAAGAAGCGTTCCGCATTTATGGCGAAATGCGTCATTCAGTTATGCGTGAAGTAGCGTTTAATATCTTCAAGATATTTGAACAAGCCGTTCAAGCCCGGGCCATGGTTGACGCTGCCCCAAAGATGATGAAGATGATTAATAACATGCTAGGCGGGGGAGGGAATAGTTCGAAGACGGGAGGGTAGTGAGAGTCGTCAGTCATTAGTCTCTAGTCTCCACCCCGACGCCAGGAGGGGTCGCATGGTGGATTGGAATATTCGCTATGTCTGATTCCATCGATCCTTATTCAATTCCTCGTGTGGGAGTCGGTGTTATCGTGTTGCGCGACGGAAAGCTTCTGCTTGGGAAGCGCCGGAATGCTCATGGGGAAGGGGAATGGGCACTTATTGGCGGGAAGCTCGATTATCAGGAAGCACTTGAGGCGTGTGCCAAGCGCGAGATCAAGGAGGAATCTGGCATGGAGGTAGAGAACCTGCGCTTCGTGACACTCTTTAATAGTTTCCGGTATCCTCCAAAACATTTTTTGGCGATTGGAATGGTTGCCGCTTGGGTATCCGGGGAGCCACAGGTGTACCCTGACGAAAAAATTTCCGAATGGGGATGGTTTGCATTTGATGGTTTGCCAGAACCGATGTTTATTGACTCTCTGCGACTCATTGAAAACTATAACACCGGTACTATTTTTTCCGATTTATGATCGGCGTCTTCGACTCAGGTCTCGGCGGGCTTGTGATCATGAAAGAACTCGATAAACAGTTTCCCGAGTATTCTTTTTTGTATTTAGGCGATAACGCTCGCGCGCCGTATGGATCGAAAACGCCGGATGAGATTTATCGGTTTACACTTGAGGCGGTCGAATACTTATTCGGGCAGGGATGCGAGCTGGTGATCCTGGCGTGTAACACGGCCAGCGCGAATGCACTCAGAAAAATTCAGCAGGAGGTCCTGCCGGCGAAGTATCCGTCGAAGCGTGTGCTCGGCATCCTTGTGCCCACCGTCGAGCAGGTTCATGGGGGAACGATCGGAATTTTTGCGACGCCGGGAACGGTTAAGAGCGAGGCCTACGTGCACGAAATTATGAAACGCCAACCTACGGCGGAGGTTTTTCAAATTGCGTGTCCAACACTCGTTGAGATGATCGAGGCGGGGGAGAGTGACGAGAAGGTGTTTACCGAGGTCGAACGGTACGTCGGCGAATTAAAAGAGAAGATGGGCGAGAAGTTCCCACCGGAGAATGTGTTGCTCGGCTGCACCCATTTTCCACTAGTGCATCAGTTGTTTGTAAAAGCATTTCCTTCGGCGGTGAACGTCTACGACCAAGCGGCGATGGTTGCAGCGAGTTTGAAAGACTACCTTTTGCGACACTTGGAGTTGGCGGGGAAAATTGAGCAAGGCGGTAGAAGAACTTTTGTGACTACGGGAGATGCTGAAGAAGTAGAAAAGAAAGCCAGTGCGTTTTACGGCGAGCCGGTTAGTTTTGCGGCGGTGAAGATAGTACGTTAAGTTTGGCTTTTTGGCCTTTGCGGAGCTTGATTCTTTCCTCCATGGGCAGGGCTACGATTGCTCGACAGTCATTTGAGCAGGCGCCGAGCAGAGCCTCAGAACATTTTGCGCATTGAATAAATAACGCGTGGCACATGTCATTTAGACAGTTGGTATATGTGTCTGCTGGGGCGGCGCAATTGAAACACTGGCCGATTACATCATCGGTTACTTTTTCAGCACCTCGGCCGTCGAACACATAGTTCTTGCCGATGTATTTTGACTCCAGCCCTTTTTCCTCGATCTCGTGTTTATAGTTAATGATCCCTCCGTAGAGCTGGTTTACGTCTTCAAAGCCGTGGTGCTTTAAGAAAGCGCTAGCTTTTTCGCAGCGAATACCGCCCGTGCAGTAAAGCAAAATCTTTTCGTCTTTTTTATCAGCGAGCGTGTTGATTACTTCTTGAAGTTCTTCGCCAAAAGTTTGGGAGCTAGGGGTGACGGCATTTTCGAAATGTCCGATGTCGCTTTCGTACTTATTACGCATGTCGACCACGAGCGCACCGTTTTCTATCTCTTGGTGGAATTCGATTGCGTTCAAATGCTTACCGACGTTTGTAATGTCGTATGTATTCGCGGGTAAGTTGTCAGCTACAATTTGTC
>CAYGEQ010000034.1:0-8206 GCA_964348985.1 uncultured Gammaproteobacteria bacterium
GTGGCTAACGGGAATCGAACCCGTACTAAAGGCACCACAAGCCTTTGTGATAACCGTTTCACTATAGCCACCATGACTCAAATCGCTCACTATCCTAGCGAATAAACGCTGACATTGCAACTCACGTCCCTCTGGTGTCCCGGGTTGGAATCGAACCAACATCAAGGCCTTAGAAGAGCCCTGCTCTATCCATTGAGCTACCAGGACATCAGCGAGACGCGATTTTATTGCTCCAAACGTGTTTTTAAGAACCCTCTAGGAGCATCTTCCAGCTGGGCAGCTGGTACCAGGACGTCAGGAGTGTATAACTTGGAATATGTTAGCAGAGATTGGCTTAAAAATCAAGTAATTTAGTTGACAGGTGGGGCCAGTTCGTATAATGTTCGTTAGCCCAACAGGCATTCCAACCCCCTCTGAGAAGGTTCCAAGAATGGATCTGGATCAAATCCGCGGAGGCTACCAGGCCATCCGCGCTCTCATGAACGCTACCGGTATTGATGGACGCCCGTTCATCAACCGTTACAACATCGCCGCTCTCGGCGTGATGGAGGAATTTGGTGCTATGCCCACTCTCCGAGTGGTGACTACTGAGACTACGAATTCGCGCAAGGAGGATTTTCCGGAGATCTACAAGGCCGGCTACTTCAAGTGGAATGGTCGGCAGTACTTGTTGGTCATGTATGACTGGAGAATCTCTAGTCGGGCGATGGTTGAGGTGGTCGCTCCCATCCTGGCTGACTTGTTTGACGGTTTGGACGGGGACTTTTTGACCTCGGCGCTGGCTGAACTTGTGGACGCTCAGGAGAGGCTCACCTTCATTCAGACTGCGATGCAGTGGTTCCAACGCGCGCTCATGAAGGGCGGGGCGTCGGTTCCGCTGACCAAGGGTCAGACGTCGCTGCAGGTGGCGCTCTTGACGCTCGGACAGCGGACCACCGGTACCAAGTGGGGAAATCACCGGGTGGTCACGGATTTCATTGACGATTTTCACGTTGCCCCGACGGGCGATGTGGCTGTCATGAGCGCCGGCCGGGTCTTTCAGATCAATCCGCGGGTGCTCTTGAAGGCCGTGCATGGTGACGGCACAAAGCCGCGAGGTGAAGGCGGACAGGATCCGGACTTCATCTTCGCGCGTGAGCATGCGGTGGAAGTAGGTCCGAACGCGTCCCTGTCCCGCTACTCAGCTTCGCGGTTTGGGTTCACCTTGCCGGTCTATGACCAGGGTGCGCTGACCGTGTATGACCCGGGCAACCTGCAGCCTCTCTACACGCATCCGTCTGAATGCTTTGTGATGAGCGCGGCGGATGGCAGTAACGGTCTGTTCGCGCTCAAAAAGACACTGTTAGGTCGTCGTCGGGTGGCGCGTGAACGGGTTGACCATGACCCGCAAAAACTTGCCCTGACTCAGTACTAGCGCACGTGCTGTACATGCCCCGGTTCCCCCTTGTGGGAGCCGGGCGCTTTTTTATGAGGGTCGATGCACTGGTTGACCCTTACTTCACGAAGTCGCAAATGATATACCAAGCGTACTTAGTGAGTTTCTCTAAGTGGCGTGGCTTGAGAACGGTCCAAGCTAGGGAGCGGTGTTTGTCTTTGCTGTCACAGAATTGTTCTAGGAAAGTCTCATGTTCGCTTTCAATAATGTCATACATGGCGCGGAAGGTGCGGTCTGATTTCATGAGATCCCAAATGGTTCTGTAGCCCAATTGGCGGAAGTAATACTTCATGATGCCCCCGTGTTCATTCATGCGGCGGCGTAGTTTATTTAGAGCTTCGGTGCGTCCTTCTAGGTAGTGGGCAATAACACGCGCCGCTTCTTTGCCGGAAATTACGCCACCCTTAATACCGTCCGCTGCAAAAGCACCGCAGAAGCCGGCAGCGTCGCCAATTAGTAGTGTGTTGCCGTCAGAAATTTTAAGCCGCGGTCCGCCAATTGGAATGTGTGAGCCGAACACGTAGCCAGGCGAGGTAATTTCACCTTCTACCTTAATGTGACCGAGCTCGACCAGTTTGCGCATGAACTGTTCCATCAGATTTTTTGCCTCGCCTCTGTCTTTCATGAGCTTGGCCAAGCCAATGCGGAAAGCTTTTTTGCCGTCGACAACTGTCGGTGACAACCAACCCCCGTAGCCGAGAGAGAACTCGCCAAACCAATAGTGGAAAATAGTTTCTTCTGGTTTCGGGCCGAGCAGGACGTCGCCAAAGAAAACCTGTTCGTAGCCAAACAGAAACTTAGTGTTTTGGCTGAGGGCCGGGTTGGTTTTAGCTACTTTAGAGTGTCCCCCGTCGGCGCCAACTAAGAATTTAATGGTGATAGACCGCGGTTCTTCGCCCAGTGTTCTGATGGTGGCTTCGGTTGGGCTGTTTGGTTTGTTGGTGGCCAGGAAGACGGTAGAGGTTAGTAAAGTGACGTTTTGTGGCAGTGAAGACGCTAGGGCGGCGACGAGCGCTTTAGTGTCAGTCTGATAAATCCAGGGCTCCTTAACCGTGGAGATGAAATGGTCAGTAAAGCCAGGGGCAATTACGCCAATCGCGCTAATGGGGTTAGTAATATAGCGATCAATTGGGAAAAACGAAGAAAACTCGGTCCGAGTCTTAGAAGTGATGAGACCGGTTGATTCAACGGTGCTACCAGCTGATGGTTTAGCGTCAACAATCAGCACTTTTAAGTGTTTCGGGAGATGGTGCGCTAGGGTTAGCCCAGAAAAGCTTGCCCCTACTATCAATACATCGAATTTTTCCATAGAGTCGCGTATGATGTTCTCGAACAGAACCCCTTATGTCAAACGAGAAGAAAGTTTTTTTGGTGTTGGATGGCAACGCACTTTTGCACCGCGCCTGGCACGCTATTCCCCCACTAACCACCGCTGATGGTCGGGTAGTTAACGCTGCTTACGGTTTTACCAACGTGATTGAGAAGATGTTGTCTACTTTTCACCCGGATTCCATGGTGGTGGCCTGGGATTTGCCGGGCGGGACGTTCCGTAACGATGAGTACGAGCCTTACAAGGCTCATCGGGAAAAGAAGGCTGATGAATTGTACGCCCAGATTCCCATCATACAGGGAATTTTGACCGCGTACGGGATCCCTTCGCTAGACGCCAAGGGTTTTGAGGCCGATGACATTATCGGGACTATTGCTCAGATGAACGAGGATGGCGGGAAATTTGAAACCTTGATTGTGACCGGAGATCTCGACTCCCTGCAATTGGTTTCACCTAATACCAAAGTAGTTTTCTTCGTGAAAGGCTTGTCCGAAGTAAAGATTTACGATGAAGCGGCGGTGAAGGAAAGATACGGACTAGAGCCGGCTCGGTTAATTGATTATAAGACGCTCATCGGTGATACCTCGGACAACTTGCCGGGAGTAGCCGGCATTGGCGAGAAGGGGGCGCTTGAACTTTTGCAGGCCTACAAAACCGTAGATGGAATTTTGGGCGCTATGTCTGCGGGAATTTTGCCAGCCAAGTTTGCTAAGAAGTTTGAAGGTCAAAAGAAGACGGTGGAACTCATGCGTAAATTAGTGACTATTGTACGTAACGTTCCACTTAAGCTTTTTTCTTATGAAGCTTGTAGCTTAACTGTGGTAGATCCGGCGAAGTTATTGCCGGTTCTTCGTGACCTTGAATTTAAGACCCTGGTCAAGAAGTACGAGAGTGGAAAACCAGCTGAGAAGACAGAAGAGATGGCCAAGATTAAGACAGTTAAAGCCAAGAAGGTCGGATCAAAGTACGTAGGCAGTATGTTTGAGCTTGAGGTGAAGCAGGTCGGGATTCTTTTAGAGGAGAAGCAACAGGATTTATTCGGCGAGTCTGTGGGGGGTATTATCCTGACTGATGGCTCTTTGTTTTGGAAGTCTACTTCGACTAATGCAGCTGAGTTGCAACAAGTAGTTGAAGTGCTCTCAAAGGCGGACTTGATAGTCGGACATGATTTGAAGGGCATTTATCATGTGATAGCTAACCAAAGTATTGAGGTTCTTGAGCAGCTCCGTAAGAAAACGATTTTCGACACCATGGTTGGGGCGTATTTGCTTGCTCCAGGTGGTCGGGAGCTAGCCTTTGCTGAGGTGTTGAACGAGAATCTTAGTCTGCAACTTGAAGAAACGGCGACTATAGATGAGATTGCCCTACATTTGTTTGCTCTTAAGGAGAAGATCGAGAAGAAACTCGCGGAAGAAAAGATGACAAAGCTTTTTGAGGAGATCGAGATGCCCTTGATTCCGGTTCTATTCAAGATGGAGCTGGATGGAATTTTGGTCGACAAAGAAATGCTGGTTGGTCTCGCGGACCAGTTCGAAAAGACGATTGATAAGCTAACGAAGCAGATTCACAAACTGGCTGGTAAGGAATTTAACGTTAACTCCCCTGCCCAGCTGGCCGAAATCTTATTTATTGATTTGGGTTTGCCGACTAAAGGCATTAAAAAAACCAAGACTGGTTACTCGACAGCTGCGCAAGAGCTCGAAAAGTTAGAAGATGAGCATGAGATCGTGCCACTCATGTCTGAGTACAGAGAGATAGCTAAGTTGAAGTCCACTTACGCTGATTCTTTGCCGACGCTGATTGCGGGAGATGGTCGAATCCACACTACTTACGGTCAAACTGTAGCGGCCACGGGTAGATTGTCCTCGAATAACCCGAACATGCAAAACATCCCAATTCGTTCGGAGTTGGGACGCGAAATTAGAAAGGCATTTATTGCGCCGAGTGGGTACGAGCTTTTGTCCGCTGATTATTCGCAGATTGAGTTGCGCTTGGCTGCAGTTTTGTCTCAGGACGAGCCGTTCCTTAAGGCCTTTAAGGACGGCGCGGATATTCACCGTCGGACAGCTGCGGATATTCTTGGGATCAAAGAGGAAGAAGTAACAAAAGCCCAGCGCGAGGCCGCTAAGGCAACTAACTTCTCCATTCTTTACGGAGTAGGCGCGCGAGCGCTGTCTCGACGTATAGGGATGAGCTATGAGGAGGCGAAGGATTTTATTGAGCGATACTTTGCGGTGCACCCGGGAATCGCTGCCTATATTGACGCCTCTAAAGTAAAAGCGCGAGTAGACGGGTACGTTGAGACCATGTTTGGTCGGCGCCGTTACCTGCCAGATATCCAGTCTGGCATGCCGCAGCTAGTAGCCGCGAGCGAACGCATGGCTATGAACATGCCCATTCAGGGAGCAAACGCGGACATTATCAAGATGGCCATGATCAAAATGGACGAATGGATTAGACAGTCGGGACTGCGGGTGAAAATGTTGTTGCAGGTGCATGATGAATTAGTGTTCGAGGTTCATGCTGGCGATATTGAAGAGGCTACGAAAGAAATTCCGAAGATTATGTCTAATGTTGTTAGTCTAGAGATTCCCCTTTTAGTTGATACAGGCCTAGGCAAACGCTGGGGGGACATTGAATAAAAAAAAGGGAAGCCCCGCGTCAAGGAATAGACGTGGGGCTTTTTTCGTTGAGACCGCTCATGACGGCGATGATGGCTTTGTCTAAGCCAAACTTGTCATGGTGATCAGTGTGAACGTGAAAGATGGGGCTCAGCTCTGCGAAGTGGCGCTCGATTTCTCGGTCGGCTACTTCCCGTCCAGGCCGTGGAGTGTGGCCGGTGGGCTCCACCACGATCACATCTACCCGGTAGCCGGCTCGCCTGAAGTTCAGCACCCCGTCGGGGACCAAATCTTTGAGCGCTACGCGGTCAGTTAGGAACTGGTCCACCACAGCGCGTTCGTTGCCGTAGTAGATGCCGGCGTGTTCCGAGACGTTGACGTACCGGCTGTCATTGCCGTGAGTGAAGGCTTGATAGCGACATCGCCCAATTGCCGGCGACACCACGGTCAGGTTCAGCTGTTCCTCGCCCTCTCGTAGCGGACGAGTGATGAAGCCTGGGAGCGGGCCAAACCTGTTGGGCAGCTCTTTGACTAGTCGTTTGATGATCGCAGTCTTGCCAGCCCCACTTGGGCCGACAAACGCAATGATGTGATGCATGGGCAGCCCCCTTTGTTTGGATACGTATCTATTGTTACCAAATATCCTATTACTCTACAAGTTATTTTCATTAAAAAAATGCTCGAGGCGGCGGACCTCGAGCGTTCTAGACGTGTTGTGTTTCTGCGCCTACCGCTTTCCTTACAGCTCTTGCAGGCGAGTTTCAGCGTACTCAAGGATAAAGCTTTGGACTTCGTCCTCGGCCTTGAGGCTGATTTTGCCTTTGCGCGTAGCTTCCAGGTAGGTGATCAGGAATGATTGCCAGATCTGGTCTATGGCCAGTGTCTGGTTTTCTTCGAGCTTGATCTTCAGTAGGCGAAGGCCTAGCCAGATGGCACCAGCCATGAACGCTTGGAGCTCGGGCCAGTGGAGCATGTCCTCAAGCAACGTGCGCAGGAGGCGTGCCGCGTCCTCACGTAGACTTTTGGGCGTGCCTTCCGTGGCGAGTTCGGCGAGTGCTAGAAACGATAGTCCGTACGTCCAATCTGGCTGTTCAGGTGTCCGACGACGTACCTTGTTTAGGTCTTTCTGCGTCTTGACGCGCGGAATCTGCAAGCACTCGAACACTTCCAAGATAGTCTCTTCGGCATACCCGAGCAGGTACAGTGCGCTGACCGTTTCATGCCGAATGTCTTCGTCTTGAGCTGCCTCCTCCGGATCCCAGTCATCCTCATCATCGAAGAGGTCTGGGTCGAATTCCTCGATTTGTTCTTGCATTGGTCACTCCAAAAAACCGCTCAGAACCTTACCTGTCTTTCCAACCAGGGTCAAACGTGTTTTCATACTCGGCAGTATGTTGCTATTTGTTTATGGGGACGATCATCTTCGAGTTAAAGAACGCTCGGATGATCTTAAAAAGAAGTTTTTAGAGAAATACGATCCCGCTGGCATGAACGTGGACGAGTTTGTGATTGGGGCAAAGGCCGATTTGGAGCCGGGTAAGATTTTGAATGCTGTTCAAGCCTCACCATTTTTAGCTGAAAAGCGTTTGGTGATTATTCGAGGTTTGGTCGAATCTGTCACTAAGGCTGAGTCGAAGCCGTGGATTGCGGGGTTTGAGCGAGCGCCGGAGTCCAGTGTTGTAATCTTTGCGGATGATTTATCTGTTGAGGATTTTGCTAAGAAAGAATTGGGTAAAGTTTTGCCGACTTTGCCAAATGTTCATGTGTATCCCCTGCCGCGACTAGCCGGTGCTGAGCTTGTGGCCTGGGCCAGAGAACGGGTGGTCAAGCTTGGTCTCGTCATGACCCCGTCAATCCTTGATGAAGTCTTACGAAGAACTAAAGATGATGCGTGGCGGACTGGAGGTGAGCTAGAAAAACTTTCAGCCTATGCTCGCCAGGAGCCGGTGACCATGGAGATGGTAGATTTACTCGTTCGCACTGACTATGAGGCAGATATTTTTGGGTTCATGGATGCACTCGCGTCGCCCACACCGCGGAAGGCACTCGAAAAGTTATTCAGCGAACGCAAGGCTGGAGGAGATGAGTTTGCGCTCTTTGGCATGCTTGTGCGCCAGATTAGGCTTCTAGTACAAGCCCGATCAGTGCTTGATGATAATCCAAAAGCTCAAAAACAGGACGTGGCTTCCCTCTTGGCCGTTCACCCGTTTGTAGCTCAAAAGCTTCTGGGCGAAGTGCGGAGCTGGTCTGCTGTTGAACTGAAACGAACCCATGAGCTCGCCCAAAAATTAGATCTAGCTATGAAAAGTGGGATTAAACCATCCATTTCAGTTGATAGGCTGGTATCCGAATGGCTCGTTTAGGTCCCCGACGCCAGGAGGGGCCTAGAGGTGGATGATATTGGTTTTATCTTGACTTCTTTACTCATTTTCGTTATCTTTCCTCTACTTAATTGAGGCTGGGCATTAGCTCGGCTGACTACGGCGCCAATGTGCCGTAAGGGTGGAAACACCTAGACTATCTATGCCAATTTTGAAAAATGCAGAGAAGGCGTTACGTAAGAGCAAGGTACGCGGTGAACGCAACGCAGATAAGAAAGCTCAGATTGCTTTTATGCGCCGCAGCTTCCGTAAGTTGGTCGAGGCTAAGAAGTTTGATGATGCAGAGAAGACGATGCGTGATATGGCTCAGTTCTTGGACAAGGCCGTCACTCAGAACCTAATGAAGCGCAACACTGTTGACCGCATTAAGAGCCGCGCCGCCCTTGGCCTAGCTAAGGCTCGCAAGGCGTAAGCTGCGAGTTCGACAAACAAAAAGCCC
>CAYGEQ010000035.1:0-7415 GCA_964348985.1 uncultured Gammaproteobacteria bacterium
CAGAAGATAGGCAGTTGGGATAAGGACATGGCGGATCGCATCAAGAGTGAGGAATGGGAGCGGGTTGTTGCAGCAATCGAATACGCCGAGCAAGTGAAGTAGTCATAATGCTTTTCAGGTGAGATCAATGGATGGCTGAGAATCAAGCCCGGTTTGAAAATGCTTAGTAGGCGTAGACCTCCATGTCTGGCATCATCTCAGCAATTTTTTTGTAGTTTAATGGTACACTTGGTGTAATTTATCGTCTTATTTTTCGTTTATGGATGAGGCGGGGCAGGGAGGGCCTGAATTAGTGGGGGCTGAGCTTATTCAGCGGGCGAAGGTTGATCCGCTGGCTTTTGAGAAGCTCTATAACAAGTATTTTTCGGAATTGTACAGGTACGTGTTTAGACGAGTAGGCCACAGAGAAACCGCTGAGGATGTCATTTCTATCACGTTTACCAAGGCTTTTGTGAGTCTCGAATCCTATACTGGTGACGAGCGAGGTTTTAAGGCGTGGCTCTATAGAATCGCTACAAATAGTTTGATTGATCACTATAGGAAGCAGAGTGGGAGGAGTGAGACACAGATTGAACTAGTTGAACATTTGCTTGAAAGTCAGGAAACTTCCGATCAAGCAACTAATACGAAATTTACCAGAGAGGGCATTGATCGAGCCCTTAAAAGGCTTTCAAGAGGGGATCAGGAAATCATCCATTTGAAATATTTTGCTGAATATTCTAACCAAGAAATAGCTGAGCATCTCCATATATCGGCCAATAGCTGTGGGGTAAAGATTTACCGGGCTCTGGCCAGATTCAAGTCAGTTTACTCTCCTTATGATGAATAAAAAACGCGCGGCCCAACTAGAAAACGCTCTTAAGTCAGAGAAAAACGCTAGTGAGCGTAATAATTTGGCCATCCAGCCGTTATTAGAGGCAGACGAACTATTAACTAAACACGTTCATGCCGCTCAGGAACCGCGCTCCGAATTTAAGGAGCGGTTACTTGCGTCCATAACTTCTGAACGAAGTAATCGCTCTAACTATATGAAGTTACCAAAGTTTTCTCTGCCTTCGTTTCAGTTAAGTATGCCCATGCGTTGGTCAGCCGGCGTGGCTACGGTGGTGTTGATAGCGGTTGTGGTGAGCTCAACTGGTTTATTCCCGTTTGGTGGTTCTCGTATAGGTGGAAGAAATCTGGGTAATTTTAGTCGGCTTATTATTGATGAGGCCTACGCTCAGGACAACTTCACCATCATCGCTACTGACGGTGATACTACCGGCGTAAACAGTGCCTCAGGCTTTACTATTACTAGTCATACGGATGTTTCTCTGGAGGATCTTAGGAACACAATCCGAATTTTCCCAGAAACGCCCTTTACTCTAAGCGAGGTTGGAGCTAATACTTTTTTCCTCGAGCCACACACGGCTCTCCAGGGAGGACTTGTGTATACGGTCGGTATTGACGCTTCTTTTCGGAGCTCGGCCGGGCAGCTACAGGAGCGTGATTATTCCTGGGCTTTCCAGGTCAAGGAACCATTTAAGGTGATGCACACACTGCCTAGGAATCTTTCCGTTGGTGTACCAACTAATACAGGCATCGAATTTACTTTTAGTCATCAAAATGTACAGGGATTAAAGGATGCTTTCTCCATCACTCCGCATGTTGAGGGCCGGTTTGAAACTCATGGTCGAACGGCGGTTTTTGTACCTAACACTAACCTTCAGGCCTCTACTATTTACCGGGTTACTTTAGCGGACACTGTTCAGGTGAAGGGTTCTGAGGAAAAATTACTCGAACCAATTAATTTCGAATTTGAAACGAGCCGTGCGTCATCCCGAGACTACTTCGGTATCCAAGAACCGATGCTTGAATTTGCGGCTGGTGATCGGGTAGTGATCCCGGTTTATGCTAACGAGAACAATAACAAAGAAATTAGCATCAAAGTTCATGCGTTTAAAAGCGCAGACCAATTCGCTAGTGCTCTTAGAGAGCAGTCAGCTATTCCTGTTTGGGCGCAAGCGACACGTAGAGCGCACTCCATTAAGGCCACTGATCTGGCTGTAGTTTCTTCTTCAGCAGCCAATATTCAAAAGGCTGATTATCGGCAGTTCGTATTACTACCTGATGAGTTAAAGGCGGGCTTGTATTTGGTTGAGCTGGGCGACGGGTCTGAGGCCTCACAGGTGCTTATTCAGGTGACTGATTTGGCCGTGTACTCGGCGGTTACTGCCACGGATACGATTGTTTGGGTAAATGATGTCTCTACCCATGAGGCTGTACCAGACGCTAAGGTAACCACACTCGATGGACGATTTAACACTTCAACTAACGCTGAAGGCATTGCTCTGTTGGACGCGTCGGCCATGCATTTGAATGGTCAAAGCCCTTGGAACGTGAACGAATACGTGACCGTCGCCGCCGGGAATAAGCTGACTGTTGTTCAGATTGGTAAGTCCACGGATTACTACTACATGGATACGGAATACACGCCGGATCAGTATTGGGATTACTTCTATACAGATAGATCCATGTACCAGCCGACTGATACCGTTTCTTTCTGGGGGTTTGTTCAAGCGCGGAGCGGGTCTACACCTGACACAGTACGCGTCACGCTCGCTTCAGAGTCTTACTATAACGATGCCGGTGAAACCATTCCGCTTTACCAGGAAAATCTTTCGGTTGTGGGCGGAGCCTTTGCTGGCTCAACCTCATTTTCTAGGTTGACGCCCGGCTCTTACGTGTTACGCGTATATCAAGGTGAAACTCAGATTGCTAGCCGGTATCTCAGTGTTACTGAATATGAAAAGCCGGCTTATCAGTTAGCTATAGAAGCAGACAAAAAAGCTGGTTTTGCCACTGAGTCCTTTGACTACACAGTAGATGCATCTTTTTTTGAGGGCACGCCGGTGTCAGGGCTTTCGCTTAGCGCTAAGTCTTCAAATAGCTTGGTCGCTACTGATCAGCTGACAAAGACTTTGGATCAGAATGGTCAGGGTACATTGACCTTTGACACCAGATCAAAGACTTGTACTTATGATAACTCTTGTAGTCTTTACGCGTATGGCACCGTTTCTATCCAGCCAACCCTGGCTGAAGAAGCGGATATTGTCGCCTCTACTCCGCAGCTCGTCTTTAATTCCAGAGTATCAGCGGATATTTCTGCGCAACGCTCTAGTAGTCAGATGGTGACCACCATGGTCAAAGCATTTAATGTTGATCTCTCTAAGATTAATAATTCTGCAGGGCGATATTACAACGTGTCAGACTATAGAGGTTCGTCCGCTGCCGGAGTCCAGGTTCGTGGTCAGATTACAGAAGTTTCCTATAGTCGTGTTCAAACGGGGGAGGTGTATGATTTTATTAATAAAGTGCACTACCCTAAATACCGGTATGACAAGCAGGAAAAGATTGTCCACACGTTTAAGGACACCACGGGTCTAGACGGTTCTTTTGCGGTGACCTATCAAGGCACTGAAGATAAGAGTTATTTTGTCGAAATCATCGTCCAGGATAAATTTGGCGGGGAGCATAATCTTTCAGAATGGGCTCATGCTGATGCACGCTTTAGGGAGTGGAGTGAATATGATTATTACAGCATTAGGCGTGTTCAGGAGGCAGATGGGTTTAGTTTAGGAGAAGCTGCTGAGTTTAATTTTAAGAAAAATAACCAGCCGATAGTGGCGGATACGGATGATGCGTTTCTCTTCTTGAAACTTCAGGAAGGACTGATAGATCATGAAGTATCTCAGGATGCGCTTTATTCGTTTATTTTTAACGCGGAGGCAATTCCGAGTGTGGTGATTGATGGAGTATATTTTGATGGCGAGTCTTACTTTGTTCCTGGGTATTCCATGGGTAGTTCTAACGCTCGGGCTAGCTTAGATTTGTCTAATCGGGAACTGCGGATTACGGTTAGTACGGATAAGGACGAGTATGAGCCTGGGGAGAAAGTAGCTCTGTCCTTGAGCGTGACTGACGCGAACGGTAAGTCCGTAGCGTCTGCGGTGAATGTTAATTTGGTGGACGAAGCCTTCTATGCCCTACAGGAGGAAGCGGTAAACCCACTTGAGTCGCTGTACCGAAGCGTTGGCACTGGTTTGGGTTCTGTCAGCGAAACGCATAAGTATCGGTCGTTGTCGGGTTTGGATAGCCTAGCTGAGGGCGGAGGATGTTTCTTGCCAGGTACCGGTATCTTGCTTGAAGACGGCACTGAAAAATATATTCAAGATATTAAGGTAGGTGATCGCATTCTGACCAAGGCGTCAGAACGATCAGATAAACTGGTCGGTGCCACGGTGAAACAGGTGTTTACCCATGACGTGAATGAATACATGATCCTGAACGGTCAGATTCGCGTCACTCCAATTCACCGGATGTTTGTTAATTACGGTTGGCAACCAATCGGGGAGGCAAGGGTTGGTGATGTACTGCATGGTGCTAATGGCGAAATGGTGCCTATCAAGTCCATTGATTGGGTACGCGAGCCGGTCACTGTCTATAACTTTGAGGTAGAGGGTTTGCACACTTATATTGCGGATGGTGTCTACGTTCATAATGACAAGGGTGGAGTTCGGGAAGACTTTGCGGACACAGCTCTCTTTGAGTCTGTGATAACGGATGGGAATGGTCAGGCTTCGCTCAGCTTTGAGTTGCCAGATAACATTACTACTTGGCGCGTTACCGCCCAGGCCATTAGTCCTGATTTGTACGCCGGTGTTGGCGTAACGCCAGTTCGGTCTACTAAACCAGTCTTTGCTGATGCGGTTATCGCTTCCGAGTACCTGACTTCTGATAAGCCTGAGATAAAGGTTCGCGCCTACGGAACTGCACTGACAGATGATAGTGAGTTGCAGTTTGAGGTTTCGTCAGACAGTTTAGGGATTAACCAGTCATTTACAGAAAAGGCGTACACTTCAAAGTACGTTAACTTAGGAGATCTCTCTAGTCGGCTCGGCTCACATGATGTGCTAGTTTCCGCTAAGTCCGGAGAGCATACCGATGTACTTAAGCGTACAACGAGCGTCATAGAGTCTCGGATTAGGCAGACGGCACAATCTGTAGAAACGGTGACGGATGGCACTTCACTGGCGGACAAGGCAGGGACAGAATTGCTCTTCGCTGATGCTTCAAGAGGTAAGTACTACCAGCACGTCCGAGGCCTGCAATACACCAATGGTGGACGGGCTGACCAGGTAACAGCGGGTATTGTGAGTCGGCAACTACTTACTAATTATTTCGGTGCTACTGAGTCGTCGAGCTCTGATCTGACAGCTTACGCAGGTAGCAACGGGCTGATTGCACTTTTGCCGTACTCAGGTGGAGAATTGGGACTAACCGCTAAGATTGCGAGTGCTGATCCGGAGCTTGTGGACGGTTACGCGTTGTCATCCACGTTCCGACAAATTCTTGACTCAAAAAAATCAACTAATGAAGAGATTGCGCAAGCGTTATTAGGCCTAGCAGCTTTAGGTGAGCCAGTATTAATTCCGTTACAAAACTTAGCCGGGCTGGAGCAGCAGTCTGTAACTACTAGACTCTATACGGCTATGGCGTTAGCGGAGATTGGTGACCGGGAGAAGGCTAGAGATATTTTCGTTGAGCTATTGCGTGAGTATGGCGAGGAGACGGATGCGTACGTTCGTCTAAAGTTACCTTCTGATGCAGAAACGTTAGAGATGACGGCGCTAGGCACGGTGCTGGCTGCTATGATTCAGGATTCGCACATGGATAAACTTTGGACTTACACCAGTACCGTCTATGAAAAGGATGTAATCACTTCGCTTGAGCGCGCTCTGTACTTGAGTGAGGTGATTCCAGGGCTTCCTGTTTCGGATACTGCATTTGAACTGGTGGTGAACGGCCAGCCAACCGTTATTGATCTTTCAAACGGCAAAACCTACAGTCTGCGATTAACAGAGGGTCAGGCAGCCGATGCCGTCATTCGTTCAGTGAAGGGGTCGGCAATGCTAACTACATCGCGGAGTGTGGAGAGCGATGGCCAAGAGAAAGACGCGCTGGTGTCACTCAAACGTGAGTACCGAAATCTTCAGGGGCAGGTTGTTACTGAGTTTAAAGAAGGCGATGTGATACAGGTGCGTGTTACCCCTTCCTTTGATAACTCGGCGCCTGACGGTGCCTATCAGATAACGGATCTAGTTCCGAGCGGGCTAACGTTAGTTACTCAGCCACGCCGCTACAGTAATACGCGCAACGAATCAACCGTATTGCATCCGTTCTCTCTAGAGGGTCAGACAGCTAAGTTCATGTATTACAATGGCAAGAGGATGAATCGCACGTTTAGTTATTACCTACGCGTGACCTCAGTCGGCCAGTATACTGCTGAGCCTGCGTTAATTGAGTATGCGAATGCACCATCTATCAGGAGCTTCTCAGATGAGCAGATCATAAAGATTACACGATAGTTATGAGGGGAATGAAAAGAGGGCTGCTATTATTGCTAGTCCCTCTTTTTGTTCTTACGGTAGTTATCATGAGGCAGGACTCGCCGAAACACTCAGCTGTGCGAGGGGTTATTTTGCCGCATCATTTGGTGGCTGAAGACATGATAGTCGAGGTACTGGCTTCGTTTGATTCTAGTCACATTAAACGGATTATTCTGATTGGGCCGAATCATGTTGAGCGAGGTGGGCATACTGCGTTGTTACCGGGGGTGAACTGGGAGATAGAGGGGGAGCGGTTTACTTTAGATCAAGAACGATTGTCCGAGTTACAAGAGGAAGGTGTGATCATGCGTGATGATGCAGCTGTAATGGCGGAGCATGCCATCTCTGTGCCTCTTCCATTTATCCAAGATGTCATGCCGGGGGTCAAGATTTTGCCCATAATTTTGAGTGAAAATCAGTCTATTGAGCGCCTGCAAACCCTGGGGAAGAGACTGGCCCCGGATGAGCAAACGCTAATTATAGCTTCGATTGATTTTTCTCATTATCTTTCGCTTGACCAAGCAAATATTAATGACGAAGCCACTCGTACGTTGATTAGTGATTGGGATTACGCTGGACTCTATGACCTGAATAGTGATTATCTTGATTCAAGTTCTGCCATGATTGCTTTTTTGGCCGCCATGGAGGCGGCTGGCGCAGCTGACAGTCAAGTCATTAACCATAGCAATTCGGCGCTGATTTTAGGGGCCGGTTACGACTACACTACTAGTTACTTCACCATGATTTTTAGGTGACAGACACGTGCAAGAACGGTGCGGTTTTGGTATCCTTAAATTTAACATTTAACCTTGCTTATGATTCTAGCGCTCATCTTTATTGCTATAGGTATTTTCTTGTTGGCTAAGGGGGCGGATTGGTTAGTGGACGGGGCGGCGTCATTAGCTAGAAGCTTTGGGGTAGCGCCTATTGTTATTGGGCTGACGGTGGTGGCTTTTGGCACATCTATGCCTGAGCTTTTGGTGAACT
>CAYGEQ010000036.1:0-7273 GCA_964348985.1 uncultured Gammaproteobacteria bacterium
GAGGACTAGCCGATCACTCCGTCGAGACCACTCGATTGCACACTGCGACTCATTTGCTACACCAGGCTTTGCGTGACGTGCTCGGAACGCATGTCGAACAACGCGGTAGCAACATTACCGCCGAGCGTCTTCGGTTTGATTTTTCTCATAACACCAAGATGACGCCGGAGGAAATTGCGAAGGTTGAAGCTATCGTGAACGAACAGATCAAGAAAGACATGCCGGTGAAGGCTGAACAGCTGACTGTAGACGAGGCCAAGGCTCGTGGCGCTATTGGCTTGTTCGAGGACAAGTACGCCCAAATCGGCGGAAAGATTAACGTGTACTTCATGGGCGACTATTCCAAGGAAATTTGCGGTGGTCCTCACGTTCAGCACACCGGGGAGCTGGGCGGACTTAAAATTCAGAAAGAAGAAGCGGTAAGTTCCGGCGTGCGAAGAATTAAAGCTATTATTGGGTAGTATACTTTTATATATGTCTTCAAAAAATCACCTCTCTCGTTATTTGCCGGCTGTGCTTTTAGGCGCTGCGGCTCTGTTAGCGCTTGGTACATATGCGGTTTTGAGTAAGTCAGCGGGGACTGAGCCGTCAGCTACCGTAGTGACCAAGCCAGCTCTGACATGTTCGGCTAAAATTGAAGAATTAAATTGGGAGTCAATCTATAACGACTTCAGCCTTAGGGTAAATGATAAAGAGATTTACACGCTTAGTTTTCCGGAAGAGTCGATGGTTTTCGGCGGTAACTTTTACCAGCTAGATCCGTCTTCTGACTACGCGTATATGGAATTTAGTTACGATACCTCTGATGAGTACGCTTTGTATTTGGGGGTTAATGATTTGATTAGGGTTGATTTGAGGAATTGTGAGGTAGTTAGATTACTTGATTCCACTGCTGGGCAGGGAGGCCTGCGTATCGGTTTGGATATTTCTCCGGATGATAAATACCTAGCCGGTACCATGGAGGATATTGGTCCAGCTAGATTTTTGACCATCAGCAATACTGAGATTCCCGGGGACGTGACCAGCTATCCCATGCCGGATGATGACTACACTCAGTTCAGCGGCTATTTTTCTCCAGATGGTTCAAAGATTGCGTTGGTTGGCGCACACGGCAAACCTATGTCAGAGCAGGGTGCGTTATGGATCTTTGACATGAACACCCGTACTTTTGGTGGCTATCAAGGTGATTCTCCTAAAATGAGTCCTGCAGGCGGATCCTGGATTCTTAACGGTTGGGTAGATAACGAAACAGTAGACGTGGAGCCAAATTACCTGAACTAATACAGTAAGACATTTTGCAAGGAGTGGTCACGTGTATACTGCGAGCATATGGAATCAAAATCGCATTTTCTCGCCCACTTCATTCCGGGAATTCTTCTCGGCTCGGTGGTAGGCATGGCGTTCGGGTCATTGCTGGTGGCAACCCAGATCCCCAGCGTAGTATCTACCGGGTCATCTTCTATCACTTCAACCGGGTTTGAACCGCGCACGCTCTTGGTTGGAGATCTGACACTGCAGTATCCCGATGGTTGGCATGTATACGGAGAGAACACTACTGATGACGCAAATCGGATTTTGCCCGGGCACTCCGCACTTATTAGCCCGGACCCAATTCAATTGAACAGTCCGAGTGAGGCAACCGGCGTGCCAATTTCGGTTTACTTCGCTGACGAGAGCGAGGCCATTTTGGCTCCATATGAGTCCGATGTGTACGCGGAGTATTTGACCGATGAAATTTATATTAACGGTCAAAAAGTGATCCGTCTGCGTCTAACGGCCGCCGCAGACACTCTTTACCCACCATATCAGGAGGTACTGTTCATTGGTGGATACGAAGTCAAATACAATTACACAATGCCGAGTGAGGCGAATGATCCAAATTGGTTGCTCGTGAAGAATTCTCTTAGCTTGTCCACGGTCCAAGCAGCCGAGGTGCCAGACAGCGCTGTAACTGAAAAATCCTGCATCACTCGCGGAAACCATGATGAGTGCCTGACGTTGAAACGCGGAGACATTTTACCGGTTGGAGCCGGTTATATAACTGGAAAATACTTGGGCATGCAAACGTTGGATGATGCTTGGGTAAGCGGCAAGACAGTTTCATGTCCGGTGTTTGAGATTGATGGTGGCTCTCAGCTTATTATTGATGGGCTAAAGAGGCTTGTAGCCGCTGGTAGTGGTGTTGTGCCTATGAAGGACGGAAAGTTTTTGTGGCGGATGGGAACAGAATTGCCAAAGAGTATGATCGGGACAATTGAAACGGCTGCTAAGGTGTACGTTACCGTTCCTTCGCAGCCAGAGGCTGGTGTGGCCAATTGTTATTCGCCATTTGTACCAGTTTCCGTGACTGACATGCTGTAGTTTGCCTCCTAACTCCCGATGCGCTACCTTTTCCGGGTATGCAAATCGGGATTTTGGTTTCCAATGAACAATTTGAAGGATTTTCTGGGGCGTCTCGGCTGGAAGAAGCGGCGCGTCTTTTAGGGCATGAGCCAGTCACGGTTTATGAACCCTCTATTACCCTTTCTTCCCCTTTATCACCCTCCCTTTCTTCTTTAGACGTAATCATCGTCCGGCCTAACTTCACCGAGGAACCTTCTCATCACCAGGTAATTTATGATGGACTTCGTGTTGCTGGCGTTAAACTTGTGAACGGGGAAGTGCTGCGGACTAAGAATAAGTTATTGCAGCGTCACGATTTGCTGGCGGCCGGAATCGACATGCCCAAAGGTGTGGTAGTTCAAGACGCCCACTCGGCGGCCAAGATAGCCAAAGAGATAGGCTATCCCGTGATGATCAAGGTTCCATTTGGTACCAGAGGAAAAGGTGTTTTCTTTGCCCCCTCTGAAGAAGTTTTACGACCCATTGCTGATTATATTTCCGTTCGTGACAGGAACCCGTTTATTGTCGAAGAGTTTATTGCTGAGGCTAACCACTCGGATATCCGTGCTTTTGTAGTTGGCGGTGAAGTAATTGCAGCCATGCAGTTGGATGCGCCGGCAGGGGACGTGCGTAGTAATGCTGGCGGTACCGGTCAAATAGTCGAATTGACTAGTGAAGAGCGAACATTAGCCATAAAAGCTACCGAAGCGATGAAGCTGGACGTTTCAGGCGTAGATATTCTTAGATCTAACCGAGGGCCGCTAGTTATGGAGGTAAATGCCAATCCAGGCTTTAAACAGCTGGAAACGGTGACGGGGTTGGATGTAGCTAGGAAAATCGTAGAACTCGCTATCCACCGTGTTTCTTGACACTCCCGGGGCTTGCGAGTACAATTCCCCCGCATTTCTGTGTGACAGTTTCTTGTTTAATCCTAGCGCCTTCTGGTATATTCATACGGCTATGGCCGAAAAAGATTTTCTAGAAATGCGTGGGGAGGTGATTGAAGCGCTTCCTGGTGGAGCCTTTCGCATCACCCTCGAAAACGACATGGAAGTCATTGGTCACCTTGCGGGTAAACTCCGTAAGAACCGCATCCGGGTAATGCCCGGTGATGACGTCAAGTGTGAGATCAGCCCTTATGATCTCACCAAAGCTCGAATCACGTTCCGCTTCTAGCGAACGGCATCTCGAACTTCAACAGAATCATCCTTGGAGTTTTCCGGATGATTTTGTGTACATGAAGGGGTTTGGCGCCGCCAAACCCATACAATTAAGATCAGATCTATGAAAGTCCGTTCCTCCGTGAAGCCAATTTGTCGTGACTGTCGCGTCATCCGTCGGGAGGGCCGAGTTCGCGTCATTTGTAAAATTCCTAAGCATAAGCAGCGCCAAGGCTAACTATGGCTAGAATCGCCGGTGTCACAATCCCAGCTCAGAAGCGTATCGTTATCGGACTCCAGTACATTTATGGAGTAGGTCAGACGCGCGCCCATGACGTTTTGAAGAAAGCAGGTGTCTCAGAAGAGACCCGCGCTAAAGATTTGACTCTTGACCAGGAGAACGCTATTCGCGTGATCGTGGAAAAAGATTTCCGCGTAGAAGGTGAACTTCGCCGCGAGAAGCTTTCAAACATCAAGCGTTTGAAGGACATTGGTGCACGTCGTGGTATTCGCCACTCTAAGAACCTACCGGTTCGCGGACAGCGCACTAAGTCTAACTCTCGCACTACTCGCGGAAACGTAAGAAAGACTGCTGGTAGCGGTCGCCGTGTCCTCACCAAGACTTAATCTCCTATGACTGAAGAAGAGAAAATCGACGCTCCGGTGCTTGATGGCGCAGGAGAAGCAGTGGTCACTGGCGCTAAGCCAAAGTCTGACAAGATGATGACCGCTAAGGGCAAGAAGCGCACTTTGCGCCAGATCCCAGCTGGTCGCGCTTACGTGCACGCTAGCTTCAACAACACCATTGTGTCCCTGACGGACCCGAACGGTAACTTGCTAGCTTGGGCCTCCGCCGGTAATTGCGGCTTTAAGGGTCCAAAGAAAGCTACTCCTTATGCCGCTTCCGTAGTGGTTAAGAAGGCAGCTGACAAGGCTAACATTTACGGCTTGAAAGACCTTCACGTCTTTGTAACCGGTATTGGTAACGGTCGTGACGGTGCACTCCGCGCTTTGAACGGCAGCGGTTTCAATGTGCTCTCTATTAAGGACATGACTCCAGTTCCGCATAACGGCTGCCGCCCAAGACGGGCTCGCCGCGTGTAATTTCCACCTATGGGTAAAACTCTCATTCCAAGAGGTAAGATGTCCCGCCGTGAAGGCGTGGCTATCTCTACCAGCTCGAGCGTCCTTAAAGTGATGCAGAAGCGCGCGTACGCCCCAGGCGTGCACGGTAAGCCAGGCATGCGCCCACCTAAGGTGAGTGCTTACGGTACTCAGCTTCGTGAGAAGCAGAAGGCTAAGCGCTTGTACGGTATTATGGAGCGCCAGTTCCGCAACTACTTTGAAAAGGCTAAGAAGTTGACCGGTAACACGGGAGAGTTCTTGTGTCAGTTCTTAGAGATGCGTTTGGACAACGTGGTCTTCCGCATGGGTATTGCTAAAACTCGTCCTCAGGCTCGCCAGATGGTAAGCCACGCCATGATCATGGTGAACGGCGAGAAAGTGAATATCCCGTCATACCAGGTCCGTGTGGGTGATATTGTAGAAATCCGCACCAACAAGCAGGCTAAGAAGCTGTTTGCTGATTTGACTGAGCGCCAGAAGACGCATAACGTCCCAGGTTGGCTCAGCCGGGAAGAAGCTATGAAAGGAAAAGTAGTCAGCATTCCAGCAGGAGAGGACCTTAAGGAAGCGTTTGACCCTAAACTCGTCGTCGAATTTTATTCAATGCGCTAAGCTTAATTGCTTACCGCTTATATACGATGTATGGAGACCATTTTCCTGCCTTCTAAGATGTATTTCACCCCAGGCAACACTCCGTCTGAGGCAATACTCACCATTGAACCGCTACACCACGGGTACGGCACTACAGTTGGTAACGCGCTTCGCCGCGTGTTGCTCTCATCTCTCCCGGGTGCTGCTGTTACGGCCATGAAGGTGAAGGGCGCCCAGCATGAATTCTCAGCTGTCTCTGGCGTTAAGGAAGATGTGCTAGACATCATGCTGAACTTGAAAAAGCTCCGCTTGCGTGTCCACTCTGATGAGCCAGTAGTCCTCAAGCTTCAAAAGAAGGGCGAGGGTCCAGTCACCGCGGCTGACATTACAGCTAACGCTGATGTGGAGATTGTGAATACTGACTTGGTCATTGCCACTCTGACAGATGACAAAGTTACGCTCGACATGGAAATCACGGTTTCCAAAGGCCGTGGTTACCTGCCAACCGAAGAGCGGGAAGAGGCTCCAGCTGAAATTGGTGTAATCGCCATTGACGCTATGTTCTCTCCGGTCCGCACCGTGGGTCTCAAAGTTGAGAACACGCGCGTGGGTGAGATCACTAACTACGACAAGCTCCTCATGACCATTGAAACCGACGGCTCAGTCACCCCACAGGAGGCTGTAGAACAGGCTACGAAGATCATGTTGAACCACTTCACGTGGATCCAGAGTCAGCTGAACAATTCTGAATTAACCGAACAAATCAACCGCGCATCGGAGGAAGCGCCTAAGGAAGAGTAAGTATGCGCCATCGCGATAAGAATAAGAAACTAAGCCGTAAGTCCCCAGCTCGTAAGGCGCTCTTGAGAGACCTTGCTACAGCTTTGATTACTTACGACCGGATCGAAACATCACTCGGCCGCGCTAAAGTAGCTCGCCCGTTGATTGAGAAACTCATTACTGTCGCGAAGCGCAACGATTTGGCTTCCCGCCGTTACTTGCTTGGTTTCTTCACCACGGAACAGCCAGTGAAGAAACTCTTGGAGGTAATTGGTCCTAAATACAAGGACAGAACTGGTGGCTACATCCGCCTGACTAAGCTTGGTACCCGTCAGGGTGACCGCGCTGAGACAGCGTTGATTGAACTCGTCTAATATGACAAAAATCGAACGCAAAACAACTAGCTTTGACGCTACGGACAGAGCTCCTGGCCGTTTAGCTTCAGAGATCGCTCGCGCTCTTATGGGCAAGACTTCAGTTGCTTACCAGTCTAACGTAGACGCTGGCGACTTTGTCATTGTTAAGAACGCTGGCAAGATGAAGTGGACGGGGAAGAAGATGGACCAGAAGGTTTATCATCACCACACCGCTCACCCTGGTGGTCTTAGAACCAAGACTTTGAAGGACATGTGGAAGAAGGACCCAACGGAAGTTCTCCGCATGGCCGTGTCCCGCATGTTGCCTAAGAACAAGCACCGGACACCACGGATGATCAGATTGACTGTTGAATAATATGGCCGAAAAATATTTCCAAGCACTTGGTCGCCGTAAGACGGCAGTAGCTCAGGCACGTGTCACCCCAGGTGGCAGTGGCGCTATCACCGTTAATGGTAAGAAATTCGAGGAGTTCTTCACCACTGAAGCTCTCCGCGGTATGGTCATGCGCCCTCTTAAAGAGGTAGGCAAGACTGAGAAGGTGGACGTCTCTTTGAAGACTTCCGGTGGTGGCATCATTGGTCAGGCTGACGCCTCCCGCCTTGCTATCGCTCGTGCGTTGATTCTCCTTGAGATCCCGCTCCGCCCAGCCCTTAAGGCAGCTCACTTGCTGACTCGCGATCCTCGCAAGAAGGAACGCAAGAAGCCAGGTAAGCGTGGCGCACGTCGCTCCCCACAGTGGAGAAAGCGTTAATCGAATACCCAAACCAGAAGCCCCTCGAAAGAGGGGCTTTTGTTTTGGGAGGTTTTGGCGTATAGTAGGGGGTAAATATGTCCCAATTAGCCAGGAATACGTTCCT
>CAYGEQ010000037.1:0-3570 GCA_964348985.1 uncultured Gammaproteobacteria bacterium
AAACGTAGCCCGCCGTGCAACAGCATGGCGGGCGTTCCTTTTTATAAATCTCACGGACCTAATAAATCTACGCTTTGAAAATCAAAATCTTACGTCCTACCAGCTGGTTCTGGTGGCGGTACATGAGGGGATCAAAGGGAGTAGGCAGTTGGGAGTAGCCTAATTCTTCCATGATTCGTACCGCGTCTAACTCGAGGATCTCATCTTCTACAACATGGAATGGCGCAGTCAGTACGACTATTCCATCGGGCTTCAAAGTGGTTTTCAAAATAGAGAAGCTCTCGCGGTAGAGCGTTTCGACATAGTCGATGGTTGTTTGAACATCTTCTGGAGATTCAATTCCTTTGCGAGGGCGGCCGAGGTAGGTTTCCGTGACGATGGCGTCCACGGAATTAGGCGCCATCTTTGAGGCGATTTCAGAAGCTTTAGAAACGTAAACTTCAGCTACTGGCATACTTGGGTTCTCTGAGCGAATCCAGTTCAAGTTAGCGGTAGAGTCTTCAGCGGCCATGGCAGCAATGTCACCACCAATTAGTTTGGACGCACCAAGTAGACCGGCTTCCATTAGCACAGTTCCGGATCCGCAGAATGGATCCAGCACTGTCTTGCCGTTCATGTCACCGCCAACCAAGTTCACCATCATGCGGGCGAGTTTTGGAGGCAACATGCCTTGCTTGGCATTGCGGCGAGGGCGTTCCATGTCACGGTGTGACCAGACGTCTACATCCTGCACGGCGAGTGTCTTGCCGATCAAAATGTCGTCCTTACGAATAATAAAGACAAATTCCGCGCCCTTTTTGAGCAAATCGTTGTTTTTAATAACTACGCTTGAAAGGGTCGGTTCCCGGGAAATAACGTACCGAGCAGAGCGTCCAGCATCTTTTAAGTACGTTTTAATATCAAAACCCAGGTTCTTAAGCTTGGCGCGGGTATCGCCCAGCTTTTGTCCGTCTTCGCCGTAAACGCTAACACCTACATGTACTTTGCCCTCTGGGAACTGCTCAATCAGGTCAGCGCCAATAAACGCTGCTAGTTCTTTAGTATCTATATTAGTGACAGAGCCAACTACACTGCCCAGCTTCTGGACACCGCCCAAACGGTTCTGCAAATCACTAAAAGCCCAGGAAACATCATCAAATACCGCAAACTCGCCATCTCGCCAAGATGGCTGAGAGGTGGTTACGGCATGGATTTCCGCTAATGAAATGTTGGGATGTGCTCCCAGGAGGGCGAAGGATTGCATAGATTCGGCCATGCTAGCAGTTCCTTCTTGACTTTACAACCCCTTTTCGGCTAATCTTCGACCACTAAATATTGTCCAAAGGTTCCCATTCGGGGACCTGTCGAGCAGAACTCGACCAAAGACCCTATGATCTACGAGATCATGACTATCATCCCGTCCCGCTTTGCGGATACCGAGATTGAGAAAGTCACTGGTGACATTGTTAAGGAAATTGAGAAGGCAGAGGGAAAGATTGAGAAGACCTTGAACTTGGGCAAGCAGAAGCTGGCCTATGTTATTGAAGGTGAGCGCTACGGTACCTACATGCTTTTCTACGTAGCAGCTGAACAGTCAGCCATGGCGAAGATTGACATGAACCTCAAGCTTTCTGATGAAGTGTTGCGTCACATGGTGATCGCTCGTCCAGAAGGCATCCCAACTGGCGCCTTTAAGCTCGTTTCTTATGTTGCTCCTTTGACCGCTGAAGGTCGCCGCGCTGGTGAACGTGAAGATCGCCCAGCTCGTGAACATCAGGCCGCTGAAGTTCCAGCCAAGAAGATGTCTACGGAAGAACTTTCTAGCAAGTTGGATCAAATCCTGGACTCTGACATAATGAAGAATGTTTAACTAAGGTAAGAAAGGGTAATATAAGGTAATAAAGGGTGTCTGAAAAACCCTCTATAACCATCTATTGCCCTCTATAACCCTTTCTCCAATATGGCCTCCTCATTAAACAAAGTAATGCTGATCGGAAACCTCACACGAGAACCCGAGATGCGGAAGACTACCGGTGGCCAGTCTGTGACCAGCTTTTCCATGGCGACTAACCGTGCTTACACGGACAAGGCTGGGAATAAGAAAGAAGAAGCTGACTTTCATAACGTAGTTGCCTGGGGACGCCTAGCAGAAATCTGCGCGCAGTACCTAACTAAAGGCAAGAAAGTGTACGTTGACGGTCGCATTCAGACTCGTGATTGGGAAGGCCAAGATGGTGTGAAGAAGTACCGTACCGAAATCGTGATTGAAAACATGATCATGCTCGGTGGTGCTACTGGTTCGGCGCCAAAGTCAGGCATTGCTCCGGCGCCAGAATATGTGGCTTCACCTAACTACGGCGAATCACCAATTGTCGCCTCTGAACCATCACAGACTCCAGACGATGAAATCAAGCTAGAAGATATTCCATTTTAATTTATGACCCCCCCAAACAAAAATAACGGTGAACGGTTCTGTAACTTCTGCGTGAACAAGGACATTGTCATTGATTACAAGAACACAGACATGTTGAAGCGCCTAGTTTCTTCTTTCGGGAAGATCGTGCCACGCAAGCGCTCTGGCGTTTGTGCTAAGCACCAGCGTGAAGTCGCCCTTGAAATCAAGCGCGCACGTATCATCGGCCTTCTTCCATTCGTAAATGCTTAATGCATGCTCGGTCAGGAAGACTTGAAACTCCGTGCAGAATTATGGAATGGCGTGATCTCCCAAGTTCACGCCTTTTTCCAATCCAAAAATTATTTAGAGGTTCGCACGCCAGTCCTTGTTAAGTCTCCCGGTATGGAACCGAACTTGGACCCCGTGGGTGTTGATGTGAGGCTCGTTGACGGAACCAAGCACCGAGGAGGACTGATTACGAGTCCCGAATACTCGATGAAGAAATTGCTCGGGGGAGGGCTCGACAAGATTTATACTCTGACACCGGTGTTCCGAAACGTGGAAAAGATGGGGGAGCGGTGGAGTGTCGAATTTGCGATGCTTGAGTGGTACAGGACGCATGCTGATTACAACGAGTGCATGAAGGAGACGGAAGATCTTGTAAATGGGATACTCGACAGCCATGCTACCCCTCCTGGCGTCGGGGTGGAGAGCCATCCGTGGCCCAGGATCAGCTACGTGAAAGAGTTTGAAAAGGTGTTTGGCGTCCATCCTGCTGATGCGACCATTGAGAATCTGAAGGAGGCATGTGTCTCGCGGGGGATTGACTTTCCTTATCGCGACTCAGTCGCGTTAGTGGCGGCCGACCTGTTCCAATATCATATACAGCCAAGACTCGAAGCTGAAAATCCGCGTTTTTTCTTGACCGAATATCCGGTAGAGGAGGCCGCTCTCGCTCAAAAGAATACGGATGGGCGCTCGGCGCAACGCTTTGAGGGTTATGTGAATGGGTTAGAGATCTGTAACGGGTTTACGGAATTGGTAGATTCGACGGAACAACGGAAAAGGTTTGAGATTGAGGCCGAGGAACGTCGAGCGGCTGGCAAGGAAGTCTTCCCAATTGACGAGGAACTGCTCGCCGGGCTATCCTCCGTGCCGTCGCCGACCTTCGGCAATGCACTGGGCATAGATAGACT
>CAYGEQ010000037.1:3670-4868 GCA_964348985.1 uncultured Gammaproteobacteria bacterium
TATGGCATCACCAAACGACATCAGAAAGGGTACGGTTATCAAGATTGATGGACAGCTCTGGGTAGTAGTTTCTTTCCAGCGCGTGTCTCCAGGTAAGGGCAGCTCTTTTGTCCGCACCCGCATTAAGTCTTTGTCTTCTGGCAAGGTGGTAGAAAACAACTTTAAGAGTGCCGAGTCCCTCACCTTTGAGGACGTGGGCTATAAGAAGATGCAGTTTATCTTTGGCGATACCGACACACTCACTTTCATGGACGGCAACACGTTCGAACAGGTGACCATTGGCCGTGATCTAGTAGGTGATGATGCTAAATACTTGAAAGAGGGTCTGGACGTGTCCGTGGTCATGCATAATGATAACGCCATTTCCATGGAACTGCCGCTCAAGATTCAGTTCACTGTAGCTGAAACTGAGCCAGCGACCAAAGGAGACACTGCTTCTGGCAATGTCCTCAAGGACGCCAAGACTGAGAACGGTTTAATGATCCGCGTGCCTATCTTCATTAAAGAGGGCGACCAGGTGATGATTAATACTGAGACAGGAGACTACGTAGAGCGCGTTCAGAAGTAAGAAGAGAGTAAAACCGACCCATACCGGGTCGGTTTTATTTGTATCTGCTACAATGTATCTGTTATGGCTAAGCGGAAAAAGCAGGAGCCGGAAGATTTCGGTTTATCTGAAGAAGTGAGGAGAAGTATAGCGGCCGTGGTTCTAATCGCTGTTGGAGCGGTGGGACTACTGTCTGTTTTTGGCTTGGCTGGCGCAGTTGGTCACAAAGTTGATCATGTATTAGCTATGGGCTTGGGCTTGGCTAGGGTGATAGTGCCGGTATTATTTATCTTGGTTGGGGTAGGCATGGTGGCCGAACGCCTAAACATCTTGCGACCTAGAGTGCTCTTAGCGTTAGCTGCTTTTATTATCAGCTTCAGTGGCTTAGTTAATCTATTTTTTGCCTCAGGCATAAATGACCCAGCTGTACTTAAGAACGCCGGGGGAGCGCTTGGTCTACTTTTTTCAAGTTTCTTAGTGAGGTATATGGGTTTTGGGGCCGCTTTGATTATTGCGTTGACTTTTGTGATCGTGGCCGCGCTTTTGGTCATGAACCAGCCACTTCAAGTTTTCATGGCCATGTTTAAGAAAGATGAAAGCGAGGAGGACGAGACAAAGTTTGTAGGTGATGATGTGCCGGAGGAAAAGGTT
>CAYGEQ010000037.1:4968-7268 GCA_964348985.1 uncultured Gammaproteobacteria bacterium
GTGCTTGAGGAAGAGGAGGCTGAGGCTGAGCCGGAAGTAAATGAGAAGGCGGCGGCCTATTTTGCCGCTTCTAAGGCTGGTGTAAGCGCGGGGGAGACCGTGATGACCTCCGCTGCTCGCCGAAAGATTGAAATTCCACTCGATCTTCTTGATAACAAGCGCTCTGAGGCAAAGCCGGGTGACATTGACCGCAACCAAGAGATTATTGCTCGCACCATGGAGCAGTTTGGTATTCCGGTTGAGATGAGTGACGTTCGCGTAGGTCCAACCGTGACGCAGTACGCTTTCCGTCCGGCGCAGGGCGTGAAACTCGCTCGTGTTGTAGCGCTACAGAATGATCTAGCTCTTGCGCTGGCCGCTCATCCTATTCGTATTGAGGCGCCAATTCCTGGCAAAGCGTTGGTAGGTGTTGAGGTGCCGAACCAGACCGTTGCCCGCGTTGGTTTACGCGAGTTACTTGAGTCTAAAGAATTCCGCACTCATAAGAGTTCATTCGCCGTGCCACTTGGTAAGGACATTTCTGGCGCGACGCAGATGCTCGCCGTTGATAAAGCGCCTCACATGCTGGTGGCAGGTGCCACGGGCTCTGGTAAGTCAGTTTGTTTGAACGACATCATCATTTCTTTGCTCTACCAAAATGGCCCGGATGACTTGAAGTTCATCATGGTTGACCCTAAGCGCGTGGAGCTTGGTGTTTACGCAGGTATCCCTCACTTGCTCGTGCCACCAATTGTGAAAGCTGAGGAAGCCGTTAACGCTCTTAAGTGGGCTATCAGAGAGATGGAACGTCGTTTGGATTACTTGGCCAAGTTCGGAGCGCGCGACATTGATTCTTACAACGCAAAGGCGGCCGAAAGAATGCCGCGTATTGTCATTATCATCGACGAGTTGGCTGATTTGATGATTCAAAACAAGCGTGATGTTGAAGCTGTCATTGTCCGCCTTGCCCAGATGGCACGTGCAGCTGGTATTCACTTGGTTCTAGCTACTCAGCGACCGTCAGTCGATGTGATCACTGGAACGATTAAGGCGAATATTCCAACGCGCTTGGCTTTCGCCGTGGCGTCACAGGTAGACTCGAAAACAATTCTTGATACTGCCGGTGCAGATAAGCTGCTTGGCCGTGGAGACATGTTGATTTCTACTCCAGATCTTTCTAAACCTCGCCGCGCGCAGGGGGCCTACGTGTCTGATGATGAAATTGCTCGCGTGGTGGATTTCTTGAAGCAGGAAAGCGAGCCAGACTACAATTACCAAATTACTGAGGGCGGTAGAGGCGGTGACTCGGGCGGTGTAGCCATGAACTCTGATGATGCAGATCCGCTGCTTGAGGATGCGATTAATGTAGCTATAGAAGCTGGTCGAGTATCCACTTCATACTTACAGCGTCGCATGAAGATTGGTTATTCCCGCGCCGCACGCATTGTGGACCTCATGGAGGAGATTGGCGTAGTTTCCGCTGGTGATGGAGCCAAGCCGCGTGAAGTTTTAGTGACTGAGTGGCCGCCAGCTGGGGTAGGGGTGAACACTGATTTAACCGGCGCCCCAATGCCTCGAGAGGTGGATGAGGAGGATGACGGTGCAGATGAAGAGATAGAGGATGAAGAGTCAGATGACGAGGTGGTGGATGTGGTTGTTGTTGATACCGTTGACGCTGAAGAAGCGGATGAGGAAGAGATAGAAGAAGAGGAAATTGACGGGAAGAGTAAGTAGGCGGAGAATGAAGGGTGAGATATGGTCTTCGTCATGCGAAAACTAGAAGCCTCGCCCAAATTACTGGGCGAGAAGCTCCGCACTTTGCGCCGCAGCCAAGCGGTGAGTTTGGAAATGATTGAATCTTTGACCCGGGTCAGAAAGAGTTACTTGGAAGCACTCGAATGGGGCAAGTACGATCTGCTGCCGGACCCCATGTACACCAGGAATTACATCCGGTCATATGCGCGAGCGCTGAATGCTGACGAGTCTTACTTTTTAGAGCTATACGAGGAAGAGTCGGGACGGATGGATTTGTTGGCGCCGCATCGCCTGCCCCGTGAACGTGTAAAGAAGCGCAGTTTTTTTGTGGTCACGCATTTGTTGTCAGGGGCGGTGTTAGCCGTGTGTGCCCTGGCGGTGATTGGTTATCTTGGTTATCAGGCTAATCGCCTTTTGTCCGCACCGGAAATTTCACTTTTGAACCCGGCTGATGATTCAGCGGTTATTTCGGCCCTTTTGCCGGTGTCCGGTACTGTAGAAAATAAAGAAGTCCAAGTAAAAATCAACGGACGCGACGTAGTAGTGAAGGATGATAATACTTTTTC
>CAYGEQ010000038.1:0-7159 GCA_964348985.1 uncultured Gammaproteobacteria bacterium
CGGTGGAAGAAGCAGGGACGTCGAGACGATGTGACTCTGGCACCTCCCTGGTCCCTCGCCAGCGCTTCCGCAGCTCAAGAGCTGAAAGCAGCGTGGGCAAACCCACCACCAAGCCATCGAAGAACTCAACCGGCCAAGTAGCCAGCCCCACTACTGGGATGTAGATGGACACGGCGAAACCCGTGGTCACGCCAGCCATGGCTCCCATGGCAACTACCAGCGCCCAAGAAGGGACGCGCGTGACCTTTTCATGAAGCCACGTCACGCCATCCCAGCCAGAAAGCCGGCGCAGCACTTCAAGCAGGATGATCACCGGCGGCGCCCCAACTAGCACCTCATCAGTGGTCAGCAGCCCCACGTCCAGAAAAGCTAGGATGGGCAGAAACAGATCCACCGCCGCCCCCAAGCCGGAGATGACCGCGGCCATCATCACTAGCTGAAAGGTGGTAATGGTCTGCACCCAAACATGAAACTTTTGCAGCAGGTCACCCCGCTTCGCCAGCTCCAAGGCCGTCTTGTCCTTCTTTGAAATGTCCTGCATATTAGTACCTCCAGGGTTTCTCAGACCTGATACTATCACATACAATTGACAAAAAGTCAACGCAAAAGTACAATTTCAGGGCGTTTTTGAGCCCATTTTATGGGCTGATAGCTCAGTTGGTAGAGCATCTGCTTTGCAAGCAGAGGGTCCGGGGTTCGAGTCCCCGTCAGTCCACCAAAAAAATCCTCTAATCAGAGGATTTTTTTGTTATACTCAAACATATGCGTCTCATGCCTCTTCTAGCTTTAGTGCTGGTGACGTTTCCCCTACCAATCCACAGCGCTTTAGCTGACACCACGCCCATCGCTGCCAAATCGTTCTTCGCTACCCCGACGGTCGTAGGCAGCATGACCTCGGCCGACCTAGATAAAGACGGAATCAATGAAGTGGTAGTTGGTGCGCCCAAGGGTGATAAGCCGTACGTCAAAATATTCACCCCAGAAGGCGCGGTAGAAAAAGAATTTTACGCGTACGCAGAAACCTTCATGGGTGGTGTAAATGTGGCCACCTGCGATTTAGTACCGGGAGGAGATCTAGAAATAATCACCGGCGCGGGTCACACCGGTAGCCCTCACATCAGAGCTTTCACCTCAGAAGGCGCTCCCTTAGCTACTAGTTTCTCCGCCTACAGCGTCTCTTTTAAAGGCGGAGTGAACGTGGGCTGTGGCGATATTGATGCTGATGGCTCGGCTGAAATAGTCACTGGTCCAGGCCCCTCCGGCGGACCTCACATTAAAGTCTTCTCAGCCAGCGGCGCCCAAAAATTTGAAGTCTTCGCCGGCTCAGCCTCTGAATCTACCGGCGCCTACGTAACCGTTGGTGATGTTAATGGCCTCAAGGGGGATGAAATAATCACCGCCCCTACGGTTAACGGCATTCATACAGTGACGGTTCTGGGTCACAAGAACAAAAATTTAGCCTTAATCAGTTCATTCGTAAAAAACTCAGCCGTCACCACTGCCTCCCCCATTAGTCTAGCTGACCTCTCCGCTGACGCAGGACTGGAGATTATCTTGACTAATAAAACTACAGACAAATCTACCATCACAGCCTACACAGAAAGCGGACTACCGGCCGCCAGCCTGGAATTACCAGGAGTAGCCGCAGGTGCAGTCGTCCAATTGAACAACGAGTTATTTTACGCTGACACTCAAGCTGACGGAGATATCCCAATTACTCCGCAGTTCATCTTGGTTGATATTTCCGAACAAAAAATTCGCCTATACGAATACGGTATAGAAGTAAAATCATTCCTGGTTTCAACTGGCAAACCGGGCTACCGCACCCCCACAGGAAAAACTACCATCATGAAAAAAATCCCAGTCATGGCCTATGCCTGGAATTATGGAGAAAATGATCCCAGAAACTATAATATTCCTGGTGTTAAATGGAACATGCGCGTCTTTAAGCATATCTACATTCACTCGGCCACCTGGCACAATAACTTCGGCCGACCAGTCAGTCACGGCTGCATTAATATGAGCACAGACACAGCCGCTATTGTCTACGAGTGGGCCCATGAGGGTACACCCGTCGAGGTCAGGCAATAGAGACACAAACAAAAAATTCCCTCACGGGAATTTTTTGTTTGACCAGCATCTCCTCCAAGGACATGCTCGTCACCTAGCCTAGCGGCGCTTCTTAGCGGCTGCCTTCTTGGCTGGCTTCTTAGCTGCTGGCTTGCGCTTTGCTGCTGCCTTCTTGGCTGGCTTCTTAGCCTTCTTTGTAGCTGCCATAATGCAATGGTTATGAATCTTCGGGTCAAGCAATGCTCGACTTACGGATAGTATATCTAGGTTTACACTCTTACGCACATTTTTTTCCGCAACCTGTGTACAACTTTAGCTGTAAAGTTGAAAAAGTTTAAAGGGTTAAAAAAGTTTTGGTTAAAAGTTTTTCTTTTCCTCGTCAGAAAATATTTTCACTACTCCAAATATGCCGTCATAGCCCGGAGTAATAGAAAGTTTTCCGGAACGCACGCGCAAAATTGCTTCCGCGATCGTGTCACTAAACTGCGAACGAATTTCGGTAATAGGAATGTCGAGCAAGATAGAAAATTCATTTCCCAACTTTGCAATCATGTCTTCGTAAAGCGTAATAACTTTTTTAGACGACACAGAAGACACACTAAGACATTGAGCGAGCACTTCCGGAAGTGGAACGATTGATTTAAAGGGCACGTGACCGGTCATGACGGCAGACCCAAGCGCCCGATCCGCCAAATCAGCCACACGTGACGTAACCCCTACAGTTATTGGCTTTCCACACTTCTGACACAACCCGCCCAAACGCTTGGTTTCTTCGGGCGAAAATCTCAGTCCGCAAGGCGCATGACCATCCGTATGGTACTTCCCTTCCTCCGGATAGAACTCGATTGTATACAAAAAGTGTACAAGATCGCGCTCGCGCAACACACGCATCAGTTCATCGAATGATAACTTGGATTCATCAATTTCAAAGACATTAGCCTCTCTGCCAAAGTTTTGCGGTGAGTGGGCGTCAGAGTTTGAGATCAAAGAAAGGTGGTCGAGTACACTTAGTGCTCGATTCATGACGGGGTCACTACTCAAACCAGTTTCAATCGCAAAAATATCTTTCGTCATCTCGCCGTAACAATCTTCAAGCGTATCAAATCCACTCTTTGATCCAAAGACGGCAAACCACGGTGTCCACGCATGCGCTGGTGCGAGAACAATTTTATCGTCGAGGTTTTTTAATTCGCGATACAAATCTTCAGAGTCAATTCCGATAATCGGTCGGCCATCACTCTTACGATTAAATTTATTTTTATCGAGCCACGCGTTAATTTTTTTTACCGCATCAATGTTCGGTGCAAAAATTAAATTATGGACGCGCCGTACCTTCCCTCCCCTTTTATAAATTTGTGAAACCTCGCTTGTCATCATGAACCGCATCGCAGAGCGATCTCCGCTCTTCAACTTATACAAACCCGGTTCAGCCTCGACCAGCTTCTCCTCAATCTCCTTAAACCAAAGTGGATGCGTAAAATCTCCTGTACCCAAAACATTCACCCCCTTCTTTTCGCACCACAAAGCGTTGTTATCGAGCGTTAAATCCTTCGAGCAGGCCCGAGAGAAGCGAGAATGTACGTGCAGGTCAGCAATTATTCTCATAGCATTGGTCCCCGACGTTAGGAGGGGTCTAGAGGTGGTGTTATTTTTTCTTCCCGTCCCGTGTCATCTTCATCACTCGCATAATTTTGCCATCCACAATGGGAAATGGGACGCCTTCGCCATCTTCGTGAAAGCCGAACCGCTTATAGAAATCAATGGCGAGTGAATTGTACGAGGCAACCTCAAGAGTAGCCGGGTTCTCTTCCCCGAGCCATGCCAGTGCCTCGCTAAATACCTTGGCGCCCGCCCCCTTGCCCTTCTGCGTAGGGTCAAGATATAGAGCATCGATATAATTTACTCCGTCCTTCCTCTCCACCCTACAGAAACCGGCAACTTCATCACCATCCGTAACCACAAATATGTGTGTCTTCTCAGAGCCGGCCTCTTCAAGCATCTTCCTCCATCGGCTAGCCCGCGCCTCCATATCCGTAAACCTTGTAGCTAAATCGTCTCTAGTTATTCCTTCTTCTTCATTCACGTAAGTTGTAAACCATGAATCTCTTTGGATCTCAGCAATTCTTACTGCGTCATTAGGGCCACCTTCTCTAATTTCAAATTTAGGCTGCTCTTCCTTTCTTTCCCGAGATTCTTGGCTCATAATTATTAATTAGTCGGCTCGTACTTCCCCATCAACTCCGCCTCCCCCAACACGTGTCCTTTCATCGCTTCCAAAACCACCTCTTTCGTTGCTCCCTCAGCGAGTGGCAACAAGCAGTCTAGTGCGTATAACTTAAAAAAGTAGCGGTGTGCTTTGTCTGGCGGCCTAGGACCGGCGTAGTCGAGGGAACCGCGTGTTCCGGCGCCTTTAGTGCCTTCGACCGTCCACGCTTCGGGGATGCTCGAGACGGTCGGCGGGATATTGAAAGCAACCCAGTGCGTAATGATCGGAATCCCAAACTGCGGTGGGATATCCGGGTCATCCATGATGAGGGCGAAGGACACGGTCCCCTCAGGCACGTCGACAATCGATAGTGGCGGGTTTACGTTACGAAAATCCTTACCGTATTCCTGCGGAATCATCTCGCCCTCCTGAAATACCAGACTCGTCAGCTTCATACGAAATGAATTTATCGCTTCAAAAGCAGAGAGCTCGTAATTACCGCGTACATCGCCGCCGCAGCCACTGTCGTCATCGCTGCCCCGACGGTGACGGCACGGATCGACGCGTATTGAATAACATTCGTCGCGCAAGACAGAAATAGTAAAACAATGGGAATGACGAAGGCGTACTGTAGGTACGGGACTTTTTTCAAGATAATGCGGACGACGAGCAAAATGATTGGCCAAATAGCCACGCCGTACCAGCCAAGGTTAAAAATCATGATCATGAGTATAACCAAGGCTCCAAGGCTATACGTAGCGCGCGCCAAATTGCTCGCCTTGCCCTCAAAACGCGAAAGAAACATCTCGGCCAAGAAACCTATCACTGTGGCGACGGTCAAAATGCGAATAGCTTGCGTCACGTCTATAGTCATGGTCCCAACACCCCTGGCGCCAATAATTGCATCTGTCAGCTTACCAATATTCGCCGCAAACACTGCCGGTAAGCTGGCAACGGCTATAATCGACAGACAAAAAGGCACGGCCCAGATACCCAGTGCCTTTACCAGCTTTAAAAAATCCGACGCGAATAATTCGACGTCTTCACGGGATGATTTAAGGCTATCCAAAAAAAATTGCTGGACATCAAAAGCCATAGTTACACCATTCTACAACCTCTCCCAAAGCGACGCGAACAATAACTTCTGGGTATCGTAAATTCCCTTGTTATCAATGATTAGACCGACTAACTCCCCCTTATTATCTAAGAAAATATTGGCTACCTTGCCAGCGTAGATCAAAATATAAGTTGGCGAGCCTTCGGTGGCGGGAATCCACTTTCGTTCGTCTAGCCCAGCCGTTGAACCACCCTTACCAAGGGAAATATTCTTCACTCTGATGCGAGCATCGAGTCGTTCGGCTGTGTAGGTAGGAAAAGCGGCATATAAACCCGCGTCTCTGACCGCACTCGAAGAATAGACAAAGTATTCTTTCTCCTTCGCCTCCTCCATGCTCGCTAAGACATCCAGCAAAATAACCTTAATACCGTCTGCGCCCTCATACATCCTAGCTACAGGTTCACGGCTACTACCACCGTCATAAAAACTATCCAACTCAGCAATCACTCTGGCTAACTTCTCATCAGCACGTTTCAACTCGTCCATTCTGTCCCGCGCCAGCTCCTCCAGTTTAACTGGTGGTTCCGCTACAAAATACTGCTTCGTCTCCTTATTATAAAAACGTGCAAGCCCCATGGCCTGCAAGTTCTTTAGTGAATCGTAAACCGTCCCCCTGTTAATGCCCGTCGCAGACGCCATCTGACGAACACTTGATGGCCCCTCTTTGAGAAGGGTCACGTAGACCTTAACCTCCTTAGGTGAAAGTCCAAGCTGCTCCAGCACGTCCTCTGCCGGTCTCTGGGGGCTCATAGGCGCTTGCTTAATAGCTCTTCAGCCTTTCTTAACTCATCTGGCGTATTTACGCCAACTACCTGCAAAGGATCAACTGAAGCTGTCACAATCTTCCGCCCTTCTGACATCCCTAAACCAATCAAATCAGTCAGGTAGTATTCCCCACTAGCGTTATCATTTTTCACGTCCTTCAAGCGGTCAAAAACCCAAGGAACCGGAAAAGCGTAAATTCCCGGGTTCACTTCCGTTATCTCTAGCTCAGTGGACGAGCAATCTTTTGCTTCACGCAGCGCCTGTACGGGCATGACGCCTTCATGCCCCTCAGCTGCACCCGCACGAATAATCCTGCCCCATTTAATAAACATGCTGAAATCTCCCTCAAAATTAGGGACTGTGGCCGTTAACATGGCAATATCTCCTGGATTTTTCGAGGACAGATCAGCCAACTGCTTCAACACGTCTGGACCAATAAACGGATGATCACCATAGAGCACAATGATCCGGGAGGCACCCTGACAAGCCTCCTCAGCGTAACGCAAAGCGTCCCCAGTGCCATTCTGCGCAATCTGCGTCGCATAATCCACAGAATCACCCAGCTGAGCTTCAAACTCAGCCCGACCGTCAACAGAAACAATGACAACCGGTTTTTCATCCAAACCAGACTGCCTAATCCGCTCTAATAAATGCGAAATCATCGGCTTGCCGGCAATAGGCACAAGAGGTTTAGGAACGGTAGCGCCCATGCGCTTCCCCTGCCCAGCCGCTAAAATTACCACCTTGGTGTCATGCATATTGGTGACAGTATATTTGTAAAACTGAATAATGCAAGAGAGGGTTATACAGAATAATAAAGTGTTGTATCCACCCCGACGCCAGGAGGGGTAGTATGGAGTATTTTCCACTAATATTGGCTAATACTCCTAGCTTTTTAATTGACAAATCATCATTTTTTTGCTATATTATCAGGTGACTCTCGTGCTTTTACGGGGGTGACACGGGCAATTGCCCAACCAACCGACCCAAGACTGATGCCG
>CAYGEQ010000039.1:0-2015 GCA_964348985.1 uncultured Gammaproteobacteria bacterium
CAACAAACAAAAAAGACCTTCACCGAAGTGATGGTCTTTTTTGGCGGGGCGGACGGGGATCGAACCCGCAACCTCTGCCGTGACAGGGCAGCGCTCTAACCAATTGAGCTACCGCCCCAATAAAGGGGCGCTATATTTGGAACGGCAGTAGTTTAACATACCGTCAATTATTGGCAAGACTGCCCTACTCGACCACCAGAACCCCGGTCATGCCTAAGGTCTTATGCGGGCCTTCTGAGCAATAATAGGTGTACCTACCCGGGGTGTCCGGGGCAGTAAAAGAAACGGAACCGCCCGACACCATAGGCTTAGAAATCTCTAGTTCATCAATGGTAAATGTATGCTTCCCGGCTAAATTACCAAAAGTTATTAAGAGTTCCTCCCCCGGCTGAGCGGTAATCATTGCTGGCTCAAAGAAAAACTCACCACCGTTTAAAAGAATGGTTTTTACTAACTCCTCAGCCTGAATGTTTGAGGCAATGGCTATCTCGGGCGCCATAACCTGACTTGGTAAATTACCTGACTCTGGAGTGACCTCCTTCATGTCTCCTAACCAATCATCCTCCAGAGCAACTTGGTTATTTTGGGATTTGGACAAAGCACAACCAGCTCCCAGCAGGATTAAGGAGAAACCTGGGATCAGCCAGTAAGTCCGCATACTAAACGGGAATCAAGGTGAGGGAAATCCCGCCATGACCAGATTTGGTCAGATACGCAATACACTGACCCTTAGGTAACTTTAGGCGAGAATGAAGAATGGCGTGAATACGCGGAACAAACGTGCCACCATGGTCATCAAGGACCAGGGGCACGGCACCGGCTCGCAGGATGGCCTGTCTAGCCGCGGCCTCATCTGAGACAATCAGCACTAGCGGTACCTTAGGCCTAAACATAGATAAGGCACCGGCTGCCGGCCCAAGTGATGACGCCACCACCACGGCCCTAATAATGCCCAAACGAGCCATCATAGACAGCGTGTGAGCTAAGGCTGAGGGCAAGCAGTTCACATCCGCATCGCTCTCTTCTACCGCGTCAAACCTGGAAGCCTCAGCCTCCCTGATGACCGAAGCCATGACCTTCACCGTCACCGCCGGATATTTACCGGCGGCCGACTCAGCTGACAGCATGACCGCATCAGCGTGATCAAAAACCGCGTTAGCCACGTCAGAGACCTCAGCCCTGGTAGCCCGCGGAGCCTCCCGCATGCTCTCTAGCATCTGAGTGGCTACAATAATCGGCTTGCCTGACAACCGGCAGCGTTCAACTACATCCTTTTGCACTACCGGCACCTGCTCTGGAGGAATCTCCACCCCCAAGTCCCCACGCCCCAGCATGATGGCGTCAGCGGCGTCTATAATCTCATCCAGCCGCCCCAGGGCCGCCTTTCGCTCAACCTTGGCCATGAGGAGCGGTGGCCTTACGCCGAATGATTTGGCAGTCTTCAAAATTAGCGCCCTAACTTGATGCAAAACCTCGGGCCCAGTAACAAATGATAAGCAAATGTAATCTACCTCATGCTCTACACCAAACAATAAATCGGCCCTATCTTTTTCTGTAAAAGCGTTCACGTACAGGGTAGAATCTGGAAAGTTCGCCCCTTTATGAGATTTTAAAAGTCCGGCCACTTTGACTACTGCCGTAGCGGTCATCCCACCAGCCTTAATAACTTCTACCTCTAGGTAGCCGTCGTCGAGCAAGATCCGGTCACCGGCCTTAATATCTTTGCCTAACCGGTCATATGACAGCGGAATAATCCCCTTACCTGCCTTAACATTCTTAGCTGCGGAAAAGGTGACGGTCTCCCCCGCGTGCAGCATCACCCCCTCGCCCAGATCACCAATGCGAATTTTTGGGCCCTGTAAATCCTGCAAAATAGCCACTGTCTTCCCTGCCTTTTTAGCAGCTGATCTAACCTCTTTTAATAAAGCTGTGTGCTGCGTATAAGTACCGTGAGAAAAATTCAAACGAGCCACGTCCATCCCCGCCACCATCATGCGGTGCAACATAACGCGGGA
>CAYGEQ010000039.1:2115-7045 GCA_964348985.1 uncultured Gammaproteobacteria bacterium
AAGAAATGTTCTTCAGCTCTTTAGCAAAAGCGCCCACATCTTCAAACGAACGGTAAACAGAAGCAAACCTGATATAGGCCACTTTATCAAAAGTCTTGAGACGCTTCATAACAATCTCCCCAATTTCCGCGCTGGTCAGCTCGCCCCCTCTAATTTTCTGGATGTCTCGCTCAATAGCGTGCACCAAATGCAAGAGCTGAATATCCGTGTAAGGACGCTTCTGGAGTGACTGCTTCAAGCCAAGCAGTAGCTTGTCCCTAGAATATGCTTCGCGCTTACCGGTTCTCTTAACCACCGTCACGCCTAATAACTCAATTTCTTCAACGGTCGAAAATCTAAAACCGCACTTCTCTTTCTCACATTCACGCCTACGCCTAACGCCCTGGCCATCAGCCAATAAGCGGGAGTCAACCACGCGGGTAGACTTAAAATTACAGACGGGGCAACGCATAGCCCTACATCATCTTCCTCCGAATAAAAGCTGGGATGCCAAACTCGCCGTCATCATCTTTAGAAGAAGGTTGGGGAGGTTGAAGAGGTGGAGGAGGTGGTGACTGGCGGAAAGACTGGGAAGAGGGCGAAGGGTTAAAAGAAGGAGCACTTGGTTCCATTGGCTGTTCAGAAGGACTGAACTGCGCCACCGGCCGTCTACCAAAAGGCGAAGGAGCTGGGGCGGGCTCTGAACGCTGCTGAACAGGCTCTGACGGTGATTGAGACTGAACTTGGGGCTGAGTATTAAAAGGTGGTGGCGGCGGGGTATACCGACGCACTGGTTCTAATTCTGTTTGTGGACGCCAGCCTGACTTAGGAGCGATGCCAATCTCCCCGCCTAAGCTAGGAGCACGGCGGTGGTCCCTGTTATCAAAACCGGTGGCCACTACCGTGATGCGTACCTCGTCCCCGAGCGTATCATCCTGAATAAGACCAAAAATTACTTTAGCGTCATCATCCGCGGCGCCGGTAATAATCTTAGCCGCTTCCTGCACCTCAAACATAGTCACGTCATTAGAGCCAGCCACGGTAAACAAAATACCCTTAGCGCCGTCAATTGATACTTCGAGCAATGGGCTGGCAATAGCCTGCTTAGCTGCGTCCACGGCCCGTGATTCACCGGACGCTCGGCCAATACCCATAAGCGCACTCCCCGCGTTCTGCATGATGGCCTTCACGTCAGCGAAGTCCACGTTAATCTGGCCAGGTACCGTGATCATCTCAGCAATTCCCTGCACGCCCTGACGCAAAACGTCATCAATAATTCTAAAAGATTCAGTCCAAGAAGTTTTCTTATCAATTACCTGTAAGACGCGGTCATTAGGAATTGTAATAATGGTGTCCACGTGCTGAGCCAGCTCATGATGAGCGTCTTCAGCAATCCGGCGACGCTGGGCACCCTCAAAAGAAAAAGGCTTGGTCACTACAGCCACCGTCAAAGCCCCCACCTCTTTGGCAATTTTAGCAATCTCCGGCACGGCCCCAGAACCAGTACCGCCACCCAAACCAGCAGTTAAAAAAATCATGTCCGCCCCAGCGATAGCGTTCCTGATCTCATTAGCATTTTCTTCTACAGCCCGGCGGCCCATCTCTGGGTTCATCCCGGCGCCTAGCCCACGAGTCACAGTTTTACCAATTGGAATTTTAGTCGAAGCCAAGCTCTGGTGTAGGGACTGAGCATCAGTGTTAACGGCCAAAAACTCAATACCACGGATCTTCTCCGTGATCATGCGATTAATGGCGGAACCACCACCTCCTCCTACGCCCACCACCTTAATTTTGGCACAGGTTTCTATTTCAGGCTTGAACTCAGCCATACGCGGTAGAGAGTGAACACATTTCGTACCCTACCGTATAGTACACCATCTAAGGAATCAAGGATTTCATCCACTTCCTTAATTGGTCTGCCACCTTATCCATTGACTTAAGTGGGATCATTTTTCCAAAGGAAAACTTGCTACTTGAGACCTGCCTAATACCGTACCCCCAGGAGGCCAAACCAATGGCCGTAGCAAATGACGGGTCTTGGACTTCGTCTAAAACACTCATGACCCCTACCGGCGTCCCCACGGCACAGGGCAAACGCAACACCCGCTTAGCCACCTCAATAGCCCCAGGAGTCTTCATGGCGCCTCCCGTAAAGACCACACCCACTGGCAACATGCCGGAGCGGTCAATCTTTCGGAGCTCGTTATCAATAGCTTCGAAAATCTCCTCCATGCGAGCCTCAATAATTTCCGCCACAAACCTGCGTTTCACCTCATCGTCAGCCTCAGCTCCAAAATCACGCAGAATGAATTGATCCTTCCGGTCTACCTCATCTGGCACCGCATGCCCGTAGGCAATCTTCACCTGCTCGGCAATATCAATGGAAGTCCGCAGACCAATAGCAATGTCATTAGTTACATGATCACCGCCCAGCGGTAACACAGTGGTATGAAGTAAATCGCCCTCTTCAAAAACGGCCAGCGAAGTAGTGGCCGAACCAACAGTCACCAAACACACGCCCAGTTCTTTCTGTCGCTGGGTTAAAACCGCCTCCGCAGTAGCTAACGGCGCGTAAACCAAATCATCTATATCAAGACCAGTCCTGTAAACAGACTTGGTCAGATTTTTCATGTGCGAATTAAGCGCCTCAATAATCACCGCATCCACCTCTAGGCGAATACCTGACATGCCTACCGGATCCTTAATGCCCCGCTGACCATCAACTGCAAAGCCCTTAGGAATAACGTGCAGAATTTCATAATTAGAGGGCACGGCCACGGTTCTAGCGGCCTCCATGGAGCGCTCTACATCACCCTCAGAAATTTCCCCCTCGGGCCTAGCCACCGCCACTGCACCACGGCTTTCCTGAACTAAAATACTCTGTCCGGCTATGCTAGCCCAAACAGAGTTAACGCCTATCCCAGTCATGCGTTCGGATTTCTCGAGCGCCTTGGACACGGCGGAGACAGCATCTTCCATGCTAGAGACAGCTCCCTTATGCATTCCGGCTGATGGCGAAGAAACCGCCCCCACAACATGTAGGACGGGTTTCCCGTCCGCAGACGGAGCAACCTTACAAATCGCAATACGAATGGAAGAGGTGCCTATGTCCAAGCCCGTAATAATCTCATCGGCCATAGCCAAAAAAGGAACGTACAGTTTGCGCACTAGGGCTTACAATAATAGATTATAGCACAGACCTTTTCCCACACCGGGAGGTACAAAATTGCCGTACCAACTACCAAGGCGGTCACGGCTGTTAGTAAGACCGCGCCAGCCATCATATCCTTCACATCTCGCACCATAGGACTCAAACGTGGCTGAACAGCATCAGCTACGCGCTCAATGATGCTATTCAGGATTTCTAAAATTAACACCGCTGAACATAGTAAGCCCAACAAAATCCTCTGCCAGGCAGCTAAGTCCAGAACTACTAATAGTCCGGCCACTATCACAGTAGCCAACACCTGGATCCGGAAGCTTTGTTCAGTCCAAAAAATCTCAGACAAGCCGCGCAAGGCATTCTTTAGACTCCGAATAAAAACGCGGGGGGAAATCATAAGGCCTGGGCGACAATTTTATCCTGTAACGGGAACATGACGTCCGCATCACTAGCTAGCTCATGGTCATAGCCCATGACGTGCAACATGCCGTGCACTACTAGGTCAGCAATCTCTAGCTCTAAATCACCGTCCTCAGCCTGACGAACGGCTTGAGGATAAGAAATGATCACGTCACCCAAGTAGCCAGACCTATCCCCATCCGGCGAAGCAAAAGACAGTACGTCAGTAACCTTGTCCTTATCTCGATACATCCTGTTCAATCTCTTGATCTCCGCATCATCCACAAAACTTAAGGAAATGATACCAGTCACTTCCCTCTTCAACACATCATCAAAAGCCCGAGCTATCTTCTCTAAAGACGCCTTGCTTAAACGGCTCCCCTTAGGAACCGAGCTCTGCTCAACGTCAAACTTGATCATGGAAGTAAAGTTAAACCGTTCAACATCATCTGGAAAGTGGTGAGGAACTCAATTGTTTCCTCATCGCCCAGATCATAGGTCAAGGTAAAAACATTGCTCCCGCCATCCACGTAAGCTATCCGCTCATCTCTTCGAGCCATAGCCAACAGCCCTTCAGTGGTATACGTAGCCTCCAACTGCTGAGCATTTTGAGAGGGAGCGTTAGCTTCGTACCAAACCTCCAAACTATCAACGGCGTCCTTGATTTCTACGGTGACAATAACCGCCGCGGTTGAGGGAGAGCGGAAAGATACTTTTTTCTGTACCAGATCAGCCACTGGCGTCCAAGCAGAAGGATAGTAAATAGTAAACGGCATGTCAGGCGACTGGAACACCCTAACCGCGCCAGTATCAAGCAAAGTCAGCGGCGCTAAACCGTTGGGGTTATACCTATGGAAGACCTCGTTACCATCCAAGAAAGTATCATTGTCTGTATCTGGATTACGGTAATCAGTCCCGTATAACAGTTCTTCAACATCAGTCAGTCCATCCGAATCAGTATCTTTACCAGGCTGTGGTTCAGCTGGCACTGGCTCTGGCACTGGCACAGGTATTGGTTCAGCAATCGGCTCTGGCTGAACCACTGGCACGGGCTCAACGGGCATAAAATACAGATAGTAAACCGTACCTACCCCACCAACGGCTAACACGAATAACAAGAGAAAAAGAACCACCAACAGCCCAAATTTTTTCCTGGACGGTGGCGGAACAGGCGGCTTTACCGCTGGCTGACTAGGCGCTACAGGGATAGGCGCTGGAGCTGGCACAGGCGGCACCACCACCGGTTTAGGCATGACGGGTGGGGCCGCCACCGGAGTGACCGCCCTATCAGCAAACTCCCTAGGCATAACATGAACAATCATGTCATCCGTTTTGACGGCTGGCTGGGCTGATACTGCTGGTTTTTGCTCCTCCTTTTTACCGAACATA
>CAYGEQ010000040.1:0-4647 GCA_964348985.1 uncultured Gammaproteobacteria bacterium
CGGGGCGACCCTTTCCAGAGACTAGGTCTCGGAAAGGATCGCCCCAAACACGTGTCACTTACGGATGAAAGGGCGTGGGCATCATCGGGTCCCGCACCGCGGGGGTGCTGGAACCGGTCACCACGGTCACCTCACGCTGGGTCTTGCGACCACGCATGTAGGCGTCCAGGCTCACCCCGATGGTCGGGGCGGAATCGGAGATGATGGTCTCCGAGTTCAGCACCCGGCCCCAGGGACTGACCTGGGCGTAGACCCCCAGGCTCAACCAGTCGGCCGCCTTGGAAGGCGAACCGGCCAGGCTGAGGCCCACGGAACTGCCGTAGCCCTTGGCCTTCGCGTACTGGGGAGTGGCGCTCCCCAGGCCCGTGATCTCATACTGGTAGAAGCCGGTCGTGAGACCGAGCTCCAGCCCACCAACGTCCGCACCGACCGAGAGTTTGCCCTCCCAACCGGTGGTCGCGTCGGTGCCCGTGAGAGCCCCGGCCTGCACGGACATGAATCCGTGCTGGCCGTCCACATGGAGCTTGACGCCCGCGTTGGCGGACATCATCCCCGGGGCGGTCACACCGGGGATCTCCCGGTGCTGGCTGCCCGCGAAGCCCACGTAGGCTCCGAGGCGCAGCGGGCTTTCCTCCTCCACCACCGTGCTGAACACGGGGGGTGGCAGGACGATCGGGTCCGCCACCGGCGGGGCCGGCGGCAGCTCGGGCGTGACCACCGCCGGGGGCGTGATCAGGACCGGCGGAACGATCTCGGGCACCGGCGTGACCACCACTTGCGTGGGGGGCGGGGCGACCGGAGGCGCGGGGGGCGGCAACTTCTTGCAGCCCTTGTTCCCGAACACCTCCAGGCACAGCGCATCCGTGCGCGGGGTCTTCACCGGGGGCTTGGGAGCCTCCAGCGCCGTGATCCGGGCCAGGATGGCCTCGATACACGGGTCATCGGTCTTGCACTGCTTCAGCTCTTCGGCCAGATCGGCCGCGGTGTCTGCCACCGGCACAGGGGCCGTGGGCGTGACCGTGGTGGTCGTGGTCGTGGTGGTCTTCGCCGGGGCGGGGGCCGGGAGGCCTCCGTCCTGGGCGAACGCGAACGTGGTCAGGAGAAACAGGATGCTGGTCATGGAACCTCCAAGGGGATGTTGAGTCGCTCACAGAGCCGGATGGGCAGAATGCCCATCAGAACGCCTGTGATCGGCGCTCCAATGACCTGATATCAACCTTAGCGTCTGGAGGAGGGACGCCAAAGGATACCAAGTCACTGGAGGGCCGATCTTAGAGGTTTTTGGCCTTTTAAGGAACGCTTTATAATAGCAAAAAATTGGCTCTTTGTCAACTCTGAACGGCTAAAACAGCCCTTTTTTAAACAAAAAATACCCCCTTTGAAGGCCCAACGGTCACAAATCGCGACGAGGAGGAGGCGTCACGACCGTTCCATCGGGCCCTCAAAAGGGGTATGTGGGCAGAAAATTATCAGGCTCCCCCCAAAGACGCAAGGGTACCTGGGTATCATTTATTCCAGTTCTCCTAAGGTTACAGCAAATTGCAATGAATCCTGGCCTCTAATGAGGTGAATATTGGCTATTTCCCCTGGTTCATAATCTGCCAGTATTTCCGCCAGGGTCTCTGCATGAGTCACAGCTCGACCATCAATGTCTAAAATGATGTCCCCCACGGCTAATCCAGCCGTCAGCGCCGGGCCGGCTGGCAAGGCAATAATGACTGCCCCGTCTGACCTGCCGCCGGTCACTGACTCACTGACGTTATAAGACCGGGATAAATCTAAGACGCTAGCCCCTAGCTTAGAGAGCTTAGGCGTGCCGGTCTTAAGCACATCCTGCACAAAACCACCGGCATGATGGAGCGGGAAAACTTCTGCCTCTCCTAAAGCGAAACCTAATAGCTCAGCCTCAACGGAAAAAATTGGGGCGCCAGCTGGTAACTCGTCACCGGCTCGCCAAATAGTAGAAAAGACCTCTGCGCCCAAGGGGCCAAATTTAACATCTTGATCAGCTGCCTCCAGGATGGTTGGCATAATGTCCTCCTCCCCCGCCCAAGCAACTAAAGTATTCCCACTCACCTCAGCTTCCGGTTTACCAAAACTTACAGTAGATAAGCCGTTGGCATTTTGTAATTTAAGTAAGACTAATGACGAATGTGAGTCTCGCACCACCTTATCAATCTTATAACTCCGGCCTTCGACATACACATCCCAATCCTGCCCAACTGCCTTTGGGCCAAAAGCTTGGGCTGTGGTCAAAATCCAACCGTCACCGGTCACTGAAACCCCGAACCGCAAATCACCGGTGGGAAAAACCCAAGCTGCAGGCTGAGTGCTAGGTGCGCTGACAGGTAAAATAACCGCTAATGATCGCATGCTGGCTTCCCTATTAACTTTCATGGCCTCAGCAAAAGTTCCTGGCAAAGAAGGTGACTTCCTAGGAATCAAAGAAATTAATTTTTGATCCTTGAGCAATTGAGCCGCATAAGACTCAATAGCCCTAGACGTCATGGTGGAAGTGATGATCCCCGCTCCACCCCCTAAGAGAATAGAGAGACTAATGAGAATAGAAAAGGCTTTTTTGTCAGTTTTCATATTTTATATCCAAGTAGCGGTGCCAAAAATTAACACCAATAAAACTACCCCAAAAACCAAGTACCGTTTAGTCACTACCGGCGTCAGTTTATCAAGCACGTAAGCCCTTGATAAACCAAAGTAAGTAGACAAGCAAACAGCAAAAACCGCCGCGTTAGCAATGAAGCTAATGGGCAAAAAAGCCAAAGCTACATACAACTGAGTCAGCAGTACTGCGCCCAAAACACCGTATGGCACACCGGTCTCAAAACCTATCTTACTCACCCAGAAGACGGCTAGCATGGAGAATAGAACGCTGGCAAAAACCAAAATAGCTGGCGCCCATAAAGGCAACTCCAAAAATAGCTGAGCCATGTAGGCTGAGCTGGTAAAAAAGAAAGCGCTCCCTATGTACATCATGAGGGTTAGATACTCTAGAGAGTACGCCTGATACGTACTAGGCAAATGATAAAACGCAAACAGATTTTCAGCGTATAAAAATAAACTCACCGTAACTATGGCGCCCAAAATCCACTTAGCCTCATTAGACTCCTGCAGTAAAAAAAACATGAGCGAGGACAAAAGTAGCAAAAACGGCGTGCCCAAAAATACCCAGAACGCTGGACGCTTGAACTCAAAAAGCAACAATCTAGCAAAGAGTAACGGCACCAAAACGCTGGCCATGATGGCCACCACATACAGTTCAAACGGTGCCACTGACAAAGTTAAAAACAGCACGCAACTAGCGAAGGCTATGGCGAAAGGAGTGAATCTGTGGAGGAGGATCACAAATGAAGCCAAGAATTAGCAGCTTTGACGGCTTGCAAGCGTGCTTCCCCATCTTTAATTTCTTTACTCATCAGCTTCCCGAAGGCCACTACCAAATCAAAATGCACCACCTGAGACTCTTTAGGGACGCGCAACAAAATCAAGGCGTTATAAGTCCCACTAACATCCTTACTTTCAGCGTAGCCATCCAGGACAGTGTTCACGGCTGAGCGGTAATCAGTCTCAGTGATGGCCGGTGGCTCTACCGGAGTTCGCTTAGAAAATGAGACAGGCGAGCCTTTAGTGACCAAAATAAATACTAGGGCCAACAGCAGAGATAGGCCAATTAGTATAGAAGGAAACCAGGAACGATGGTTCATATGAGTATTTGAGCCTATGAAACACGGTATAAGAAAATTTGTATAGTGGCCACTGATACCTGTATTGTAGCACCCGTATGGCTGACTTAGCCCAAAACCGCAAAGCCTTTCATGACTTTGAAATCCTGGAATCATTCGAGGGCGGTTTAGTATTAACTGGCGCCGAAGTCAAATCAGCTAAAGGAGGCAATGTAAACCTCAAAGGCGCCTTCTTATTAGTAGAACGAGGCCAGCTTATCCTTAAAGGAATGCACATAGGCGCTTATGCCCCAGCTGGCAACCTAGAGGCCTATGATCCTATTAGAGACCGGGTAGTACTAGTGAACAAGAAAGAAATCGCTAAACTTCAAGCCAAAAGAGAAATTGAACGATTGACTATTGTCCCGCTTTCCCTCTATACTGCGCGGTCGCTGGTTAAGGTAAAATTCGCTCTGGCTCGAGGTAAAAAACAGTTTGAAAAACGAGACAGCATCAAAGAGCGAGACCTAGACCGCGACGTGCGACGACACAGTGAGTACGATATGTAAGAAGCTGGGCCTGCCAGGTTTCGACGAGAGCTGTGAGGGGAAATGATCATGCAGGAGAGGTACCAGACTCCGTATCACCTGGTACAACGACATACACGCCAATGTATTCTCTAAGGTGAAGGAAGCAATGCGTTTCGCATTCGCTCCATCACTTTCTCTGGCCACGGCCTAAGCGCCCTTGCCACATCCGCCTTCCCTGTCATTTAGGAAGAGCCCGGGTGTTATAAAAAATGACTGTGCAGTATAGGGCGTCTCTGCCTTCACTGCGATTACGGTTCAGAGACACATGAAATCGTTTTTCGCTCGGCTCGAGCGATTTCATTACCCAGCCGGGCAAAGCATGTAACAAGTCACTCTCTGAGCACTTTCGGACGGGGGTTCAACTCCCCCCAGGTCCACCA
>CAYGEQ010000040.1:4747-6955 GCA_964348985.1 uncultured Gammaproteobacteria bacterium
AATTAACCCCACGGCCATGCGCATCCATAGACACAGACGGTTTCAAAAACCAAAATTCTCCGTAGTAGAGTACCGCGCCAATGCGGCTATTTTGACGGATGAGGTCAGAGTAATTGATGAAGAAGACAAGTCCCTAGGCGTCATGACCACGGCCGACGCGATTGCTAAAGCCAAAGAACGCGGGCTTGATTTGATTGAGGTTTCGCCCAAAGCTGTGCCACCAGTCTGCCGTTTTGGCGACTACAGCCAGTTCAAGTATCAAAAAGAGAAGGAAGCCCGCAAACAGCGCGCCCAGAGTAAGGAGGTAGAAATTAAGGGTATTCGCCTAACCCCGCGCATTGGCGTAGGCGATCTGGATATCCGCGTAGACCAGGCCAAGAAATTCTTTGAACAAGGTGACAAGATTAAGGCCGAAATGATTCTCCGCGGCCGAGAACGGGCCCACATGGACGTAGCCCGCGCCGTCTTTGACTCTTTCCTAGAGAAATTGAAGACACATTACCCAGTAAAGGTAGAGCAGGCCCTCAAGAGCCAAGAAGGCAGAATGAGCATGATCCTGGCTCGGGAAAGCTAACTTGACCGAAATTAAGCCCTAAAGTACACTCCGCCCACTATTGTTTGGTACTTCCAGACAAGCTCGACCAATTCTATGGCCATGAAAACCCATAAAGCCCTGGCTAAGCGCATCACCATTACGCGCACAGGCAAAATCATTAAGAGAAAAGCTGGCCAAGGCCACTTTAACTCCCGCGAAAGCGGTAACGTAACTCGCGCTAAGCGCACGGATGTCTCCGTTTCCAAGGCCCTCCGCGGAATCATCAAGACCTCCATCCCTTACAGCCTTTAATCTATGCCAAGAGTCAAACGAGGTACACAACACGTTAAGCGCCGCAAGAGTCTCTTGAAGCGCGTTAAGGGCTTCAAGTGGGGCCGCAAGAGCAAGATTCGTCTAGCTAGACCAGCCATGCTGAAAGCTGGCGTCTACGCCTTCCGTGATCGCCGAGCCAAGAAGCGTTCTTTCCGGAACCTCTGGAACTTGAAGATCAACGCCGCAGTTAGAGAGCTTGGCCTGTCTTACTCCAAGTTCATTGCCCTCTTGAAAAAGGCCAACGTAGCGCTTGACCGCAAAGTCCTAGCCGATCTAGCCGAGCATCATCCAGCTATCTTCTCCAAAGTAGTCACCACAGTTAAAGGCTAGCTAAACAATTAGTCCCCACCAGGGGACTTTTTGATTGACATGGCCAGGGACGACTGATAACGTTGGCCGTCAAGCGTTTCCTAACCATAGGATCCGACTTGAACATTTACCCTGTGCCCTGGAGAGTTCATGAGCCCGAAAGACCGTATCACCCAGAACTGGCTGCGCGAACACCTGGAAGAGACCGGTATGGACCAGATCATCGCCGGCACTTCCATGAACGAGGCAGACACGTTCACCTTCGAGGAAGAACTGATCCCCTGGAGCATCATTCCGGAGGACAAGCGAGAGTCAGTCATGAGTCTCCTGAACGCCAAGCAACCTGTCGAGACGTCTTCACGCCTCAAGCGGGCCAAGAGACCGGATAGCACCGCCAACAAGGAGCCGGCCCAAGGAGCCGGGCCTCCGGTGCCGCCACCGGTGATCAGCACCGTGCCGCGCAGTGGTCAGGCCGATGCCTCGCCCACTGACGAGCCCGCCGAACCGCGGAGTAAGGACGCCTGGTTCCCGGACCCTCCGCGGACTCCGTTGCCCTTCACCACCCCGGCTCCGGCGCCGACAGCCACCCGTGACAAGGTCACGGCGCCCGCCAGGACTGAGGAGCCCAAGAGCGAATCGCGTGCTTCTTCCCTGAAGAACTTCTGTTTCATGGCGGTGGCGAGTGCTATCTTCTTCGCCATTGGCGTGGGACTGGCCTTCACCGGCGTTTGCGCCATCTCCCCAGATGAGTCATCCGCGGTGGTGACCCACAAGCCAGAGCCCAAGAACAAGGCACCCGTAATCACCCAACCGTCGCCAGCCTACGTAGCCGTCACCCCCGTCTTCACGATGGAGGAAACCTACCAGACGGAGAACGGGCAGACCTGCGTGCTTGGGGTCATCCGCGGACTGGAAGTGACCCGGTCCGGCCTGGAGTACGTGGGTCTGTGTGGACCCGGCGTGACTGTAGAGCGCCTGCCAAACGCCAGCCCCGGAGTGAAGGGCGTCACCCCGCGCATGCTGGCTGACGG
>CAYGEQ010000041.1:0-3723 GCA_964348985.1 uncultured Gammaproteobacteria bacterium
TTCCCGTATCCTTTCGCCATGAATATTTCAGAGCTCGCGCGACGCCTACGGGTGTCCACAGAAGAATTGAGAAGCAAGCTCCCAGAGCTTGGTTTTGACATTGGTGGAAAAGCATTGAAAATTCCAGACAGAGATGTCGGCAAGATTCAAAATGCTTGGCAGGATTTGAAAAAGCGCCAGTACCTCCAGAAGAAAATGGAGGATCAGAAGACCCGCGCGGAGAAAAAGCTCCAGGTGCTTTCTGGTACCGCGGAACACGTGAAGATTCCGGGCAAGATTACGGTGCGTGAGTTCGCTACCCTCATGAACCTCCCGGTGCAGAAGGTGATGCAGGAGCTTATGCGTTCTGGAATTTTGGCGTCTTTGAATGAACCTATCGACTTCGAGTCAGCTTCGATTATTGCGGAAGATTTGGGCTTCATTGCTGAACCGGCTGACATTCAGACTGAGTCATTGCTTGGTGCCGGCGAGGATCGTCTAGCCAAAGCGCGTGAAGATGAGAAGGCTGAAGGTGCGCACTTTGTGGCTCGCCCTCCAGTTATTGTAGTTATGGGTCACGTTGACCACGGCAAGACATCGCTACTCGACGTTATTCGAAAAGAGAACGTTATGGCTGGCGAAGCTGGTGGTATTACCCAGCACATTGGTGCTTACCAAGTAGTGCGTAATGATCGTCTTTTGACTTTCATTGACACTCCAGGTCATGAAGCCTTTACGGTTATGCGTTCCCGCGGTGCCAAGGTGGCAGACATTGCCATTCTAGTAGTGGCAGCGGATGACGGTGTTCAGCCCCAGACCAAAGAAGCGGTAGACATTATTAAGGCTGCTAAGCTTCCGTTCATCGTTGCAATCAACAAGATTGATAAAGACAACGCGAACATGGAGCTCGTAAAGAGCCAGTTGGCAGAACTCGGCCTAGTCCCAGAAGATTGGGGAGGGAAGACGGTCTGTGTTCCTATTTCCGCTAAAAAGAATTTGCATATTGATCAGTTGTTAGACGTGCTTTTGCTCGTGAACGATATTGAAAAGGACAACATTGTTGCGAACCCAGACCGTAAGGCTTTGGGTACGATTATCGAGTCCCGCATCGACAAAGGCCAGGGTCCAGTCGCCACTATTATTGTTCAAACCGGAACGTTACGTGTTGGTGACGTCTTGAGCGTTGGCGGTTACTTGTACGGCAAGGTTCGTGCTTTGACTACGTACGACGGAAAGACCATCAAAGAAGCTTTGCCCTCTACGCCGGTCAAGATTCTTGGTTTCAAAGCTGCGCCGTCTGTTGGTGATATCTTGGAAGTGCCAGAGAATCCAGCTGAACTTGAAGACGTGCGTGAAGATGTGAAGCGTTCAAAGAGTGGGGCGCAGGATATTGGTACTAAGATTGCTAAGCCAGCCGAGGGCAGTGAGGAGGCCGGTGGCGGTACTACGAAGGTTTATTTGAACCTCATGGTGAAGGCTGACGTGCTTGGTTCGCTTGAGGCGCTGGTGGGTATGATTGAAAAGATTGAGAACCCACACGTTGGTGTGAAGATCTCGTCTAAGGGTCTTGGTAACATTACGGATGTAGACGTAGCAAAGGCCGAGGCGACGAGCTCAGTTATTTACGGATTCAACGTGAAGGCTTCCACTACTGCTGCTGATGCTGCCCGCACCAAGAACATTGATCTTGAAATGCACACGGTTATTTATCGCATCTTCGAGAACGTGGTTGAGCGCCTCAAGAAATTGATCCCATCAGAAAACATCTACACAGAACTTGGTACTGGTGAAGTCTTGGCGCTCTTCAAGAAGACGGATAAGGGTCAGATTGTTGGAGCTAAGGTGAAGAAGGGCAAGTTTGTGCCTGGTGCTGTGGTTCGCGTATTACGCGGTACGCAGATTATGGGCGAGGGAAGAATTGAGGCCCTGCAGAGTGGTAAATCAAACGTTAAGGATGTAGTGGCTGGTCAGGATTGTGGACTGTCCTTCCAGGGCAAGACCAAGATTGAAGTTGGTGATACACTGGAGGCTTATAAGGAAGAGTTGCAGGCTCGGACACTCGCCGTGTAAAGAAAAATAGGTAAGAAAGGGTAATAGAGGGTATTAGTGGGTTGTCAGAAACCATTTATAACCCTTTATTATCCTGTATAACCCTCATGAATTTTTATGGAACTCACTACATCAAATTTCGATTCACAGATCACTCAGTCTACTACTCCGGTAGTTGTTGATTTCTGGGCCGTGTGGTGTGGGCCGTGTAAAGTCATGGGTCCCATCATTGAGGAACTAGCTGGAGAGATGCCGGAAGTGGCCTACGCCAAAGTAAACGTGGACGAAAACTCTGAACTGGCTATGCGGTTCAACATCCTGTCTATCCCAACTTTTCTGGTGATGAAGGGTGGAAGTGAAGTCGGCCGGTTTTCCGGAGCCATGAGTAAAGATGCTTTTAGAGAGCGAGTAAAGCAGATTACGGGTTAGTCACAAGAAGTCCCCGCGAGGGGATTTTTTGTTTTTAGGCCTCGTGTTAAACTCCCACAACTATGGATCACCAATCTCTCGTTATCATCGGTTCTGGACCTGCTGGTTATACGGCTGCTATTTACGCTGCTCGAGCAATGCTTAAGCCGGTTTTGTTTGCAGGCCGTGAGCCTGGCGGACAGCTCATGCTGACGAGCGAGGTAGAGAACTGGCCAGGGGAGCCAACTGGTGTAATGGGGCCTGACCTCATGGAGAAGCTGAAGAAACAGGCGGAGAAATTTGGGACGGAGATTTTTCAGGATGTTATTACGTCCGTAGATTTTTCTAGTAAACCATTTGTACTCAAGAGTGAGAACGGCAAGGAGATGACGGCGGATGCGGTCATTATTTCAACTGGCGCAAGTGCTAAGTGGATTGGGGTTCCTGGCGAGAAAGAATTGCAGGGCAAGGGCGTTTCGGCCTGTGCAACCTGCGATGGTTTCTTTTTCCGGGGCAAGGAAATTGTAGTGGTCGGTGGGGGAGACAGCGCCATGGAAGAGGCTAACTTTTTGACCAGATTTGCGAGCAAGGTAACGATTATTCACCGCAGCGAGAGCTTCCGAGCGTCAAAGATCATGCTTGAACGCGCGCAGAATAATCCGAAGATTAGTTTCATTATGGACACGACTGTTGAGGAAGTTCTTGGCGAGGCGAGCATCCGTGCTTTGAAACTGAAGAACACCAAGACTGGAGAAACGAGCGAATTCCCGACGCAAGGCTTGTTCGTGGCCATTGGTCACAAGCCGAATACCGACCTATTCGCAGGCGTTATCGACCTCGACCAAAAAGGCTACATTGTGACGGAAGGAAAATCGACTAAGACCAATATTCCCGGAGTCTTTGCGTGTGGAGATGTGATGGATCCGTATTACCGTCAGGCAGTTACTGCTGCGGGCACTGGTTGTATGGCCGCGCTTGAGGCTGAGCGATATTTAGCGGGGCACTAAGGCTTGATGATTTTGGAGTACTGACTAACTTTCCACAGTAGGGCGAAGAAGACGGAGAGTAGGGGCATGATGAGGCCGTGAAGGATACCCATGGGTCTGATGACGGCTTGCTCGCTGGTAGTTGAGGCGATGGATGCGGTAGGGCAATCTATTTGCGGCGTTGGAGCTGGAGTGGGTTCTGGTAATGGTTCTTCAGTTATTGGTTCAGGTACCGCATCTAGTGGTGGGCAAACTAATGGATTGACTGTTGGTGCTGGAGGCGCGGTGACTGGAGTGCCGC
>CAYGEQ010000041.1:3823-6556 GCA_964348985.1 uncultured Gammaproteobacteria bacterium
ACCCAGAGCGAGAGAGCTGAGCCAGCTGTAGAGATAGAGCGTACTTGGAGTTTATCAGCAGGGAAGGTGACTGAGGTGTCTACGGCATTAGCTGGGACTCCACTGGTGTCTAGTTTAGCCACCACAGTGAACTCTGTGCCTACTGCCACGGTGCCTGAGGCAGGGGCAAGATACAGCGAGGCGGCGTGAGTAGGGAGCGACGACGTGTTTAATATAAATAATAAAGATCCAATGATACTGATTATCAGGTTTTTTAGCGTATTCGCCATATGATTTGCTTTAAGGCGACCAGAATGACCGCGATACCCACTAGAATGAACCAGTTGGTTAGATTTAAGTACCAGGCTTCGGGGAAAAGAGCAGGCACATGAACCGTTCTTATATTGCCGGCTAGATCTACAGCCCGGATGTTAAGACCGTTACTGACGGATTGGTCTTTGAGGAGATATGGGCTTTCTACGCGTTGCCACGGGGTAAAGAAAGTGGGCAGGCCGTTAGTTTTCTCTTGCACCTCATAGTAGTTGATACCAGATTCTTTATCTTGGGTTGAGAAGAATATTACCCAAGCGTTGTTATGAAGAGCAGGTGAGCGGTCAATGATGGGGGTAAACACTGCTGGCGGCTGTTCGTCCGGGATGGGCGGAATTTTAATACTACGTCTTTGATCTGGCGGTAGGATGGTGATTGCGGAGTGGCCAACTGCCAGGTTAGCAGCTGAGCCAAAGCCATCGTTTTTGAGGAACTCTGGGTCATTAATCTTGATGGTGCCTTGGCCTTCATGAGTGGCGGTAAAAATTAAAGAAAAAAGAAGGCCTTCATGACCAGTAAAACCACCCGGCGTCATGCCGGCAAAAGTGATTTCCGTTTCATTAAGTAGGGGCTTATCTATCCAGTAGTTAATAATTGAGCCACCCAGCCGGACTTCTTTAAGGGTTATTAGGTCAGTGGGAAAAGTGATAGTGCCAGAAAAGGCGTTAATTGATTCGCCGCCAGTATCAATGGTTATGTCAGTGGCAAATTCAGCATTAGCAATGACGGATTTTTGTTCCGGCAAAATGACCACGTCTGCCGCTAAAACAAAGGCGGGGCATAGGCTGAGGCCTATCAGTATAGAGGCGATGGTGATGACTTGATTAAGCGGCTTCATATGATTATCCGGTCCACCAGTAGGCCATGATACTGATATCTATTAGGTTTAAGACACCGTCACCGTTACCATGGCGAAGTTCTAAAATTTTGAATGAATTTGAGAGGGTTTGCTGGTACCAGAAGAGGGCAATAGAGAAATCCACCAGGTTGACCCGCAGGTTTTCATTATAGTCACCGGGCATATAGCTGACGTGGGCAGGCAGGTTAACGGGGAATTCGGCGGGTAAGCTCAGACTACTCATGAGTGAGTTAAGCTGAGCGATGGACGTGAAGTAATAAGTACCAGAGACACTCAGCACGCTGGTATTAAAAGCGGTGGCGTACGTACCGTCTTGCCTGACCGGCACTGTTTGACGGCTAATGACGGCACCGTCTGGCGAATAAAGTGTAACGGTTACTGTGGCTGATGGAGTTGATTGTCCTGACACGGGTAACGCTGGCTGTTCGGTGGCGTTAGCTGGCAAGGGGGAGATGGTTGGGGAGAGAAAAATGTCTGAGACGGTGTTGGTTCCGCCGTATGTAGTCAGGGAGACGGTGGTGAGGGCTGAGCTATTGCCAGCTGTATCTGTGGCTTTGAAACCAAAAGTGTATGAGCCATTAATGAAATCTGTCACTCTGGCATAAAATGAGCCGGTGGCATCAGCAGTGACTGACTTAAGTATTTCTCCATCCTTAAAAATGGTTACTATGGCTTCGGGCGAGGTGTAGCCAGTGAATATTTGGTTAGTTGAAGAAACGCTGACTCTGGGGTTGGAGCCGCCGCTGGCTGGGGTCAGTGAGCAGGCTGTGGTATTTAGCGAGCAACTGCCCGTACAGCTAATAGAGCCACTGAGGAACCCTTCTGTTAGGCACGAGTAGCCGTTCATGTTGGCGGTATCACAGTCTTCACCTGGTTGGATGACGCTGTCTCCACAACCAAGCACGGTGGCGGTCACGGTCACCGTTTCGGTGATGTCGGCTTTGGTCAGCTGGACGAAATGCCAAGCACCCGCCGTCAGTAAACAGATGGCGAGCGAGATGGTTAGGAGAGCGTACGGTAAGTGTTTAAACTTTTTGCTCATTAGCCCGTTTGATGATCCAACGGTTATAGCGTCTTAGCGTGATTATACCAAGAAGAAGGCTGGTAAATATTACCGGAATAGTTAGGGCGAGCGCGTGCCATGGAATAATTAGAAAAGCGACTTTCCCAGAGGCAGTTTTTCCTTCCTTCCCGTACTCCAGGTTAAGCGTGGCAGTATAGCGTCCCAGTCTAAAATGGTTAAGTTCGTAGAGGGCCATGGACATGAAATGCTGATCTGCTGGCGGCTTAACTTCTTGGCCAAGGCGGTCGGTTTCTATCCAAGAAGCAGTGAGCAGACGTGTTTGGGTTGGGAGGGCGTTGCCGTCACCGGGGTTGGCATTAAACTGGGCGGCTTGGCCACCGAAAGTATTCTTAATGGTGATGGTGCCGGATGGTTTGACGCGGTCAGCGCCGTTGTTTCTGAATCTGTACCAGAAGTTAATAGGTAGAGTAGCAAAGTTGGTTTGCTTATTTTCAATCCCGAACTCTAATAAATCTCCTGATTCCGTCACCTCACCACTAAT
>CAYGEQ010000042.1:0-4524 GCA_964348985.1 uncultured Gammaproteobacteria bacterium
GCGTGAATTTCAGAAATTTTAGCCATAAGCAAAAAAGTAAATTTGTTGCGTCTATTGTAACAGAATAAACATGTTCTATTGATCTAAGTCTGTCACGAACTCACCGCCGACATAGCTTGGGGCCCAGAGATAGATATCGATGAATGCATTGATAGCTGCAAGCATCTCCCTCAACCGATAACTAGCAGCGATCATGTACGGACGAAGCGAGGCAGAAACGCCTGCAGACTCAACGTCCAGTTGCTTGCATGTCCAGATGGCCCGTGGAAGGTGAAAATCTTGGGTGACCAGCACGGCACGATCTACGCCCCATAGTTCCTTAGCGCGAACACATGTGTCATAGGTTCGTCGACCGGCATAATCTACCGCAATGTCTTCAAGTGGGATTTTGAAATCATTAACTAATACGTCACGCATCGCATCCGGCTCTGAGTAAGTCACAAATCGATTATCTCCGGAGACTAGAATCTTCTTTACCTTTCCCGCCTCATACAAACGAGCTGCGACAATGAGCCTATCCCGCAAGGCATCAGACGGTGTGCCGTCGCGCTTCAACCCGGCACCGAAGACAATGGCGACGTTTGTAACTTCAACATCTGACACTTCTTCATGAATAAAACGACGCTGCTGTTCAATGATAATAAATGGCAACGGCGCAATAAGTCCTGTAATGATCCCAAGAGCGACAACTCCCAGTAAAATCTTTTTCCAAGTTTTCATACTAATTACTCTCAAGTTCTTTTATATCCTCCCGGTATTGTTCGGTCCTGGCCATGACTTGATCTCCGTAAAATCTAAATTGCGTATTGGTCGAACCACTGAAGTAGCGCATAGCCGCGTCCCACTTACCCTGGTCACCGCCACCAGCACCGTCATTCATTAATTTTACGGCTGCTGCGATAAACGCATCGCGGATATCCCATGGGTCAGCGGCCTTGCCGGTGATCTTAGTCACCTTGGCTGAATAACCAATCCACGTAGAAGGAATAAACTGCGCCGGGCCCATGGCTCCGCCCCAGCCTATCTGATTACCAGATTTATCCCGCATGGGACAGGAAATAGGCGTGCCCTCTGTGCTCCGTCCAAGCGCGTCCATAATCTCCACAAACGGCTCCTGATCACGCGTAGGCTTCATCACCACTTTCCAGTGCTTGTTCGGTCCATCACCTACGCGATTACACGTGCCCACGTTAGCTCCTAGGTTAGATTCCTGACTGAGCACGGCCAACAAAAAAGCCGATTCGATTCCAGTAGCTGACTCAACCCAGCTAGCTATCTTTACAGCCTCGCCAAAAGTAATACGTGTGTTACCAGTATCCAGTAATTCGTAAATACGACTCCTAATGGCGGCGGCTTGAGCCTTACGGTCGCCCAGCTCCGCCTGGTACTCCGCCTCTAAACCTTTGGTCTCAGCTAACAAAGTTTTTTGTTCCGAAACGGAAGAACGTAAAGCAGACTGTTGCAGTCCGTGTAAATTTTGCAAATGTCTAGCCTCTTCTTGTTGGAGCGAAAATTCGACTTCCATGAGGGCCAACTTTTCGCCCTGGTCTTTGGCCCGGTCCACTGTCTCCCCCAGCCCACGGGTGAACTGTTCATAGTGTTCAGCCTTGTCCAGCACCTCAAAGATATTTTTGCTGGCCAAAACAGTGGCCAAGAGCGAAACGTTATCAGCCGCATGCATGCGCCGGATTAACTCTGCCAACTGGCCACGTAAAATTTCTTGCTCTGCCTTGTTCTGGGCGAGACCTACCTGCGCGTCCAGCAACTGACCCTCAGCGTAATTAAGCTCAACTGAAGTTGATTGAATCTGCAACTGCAAAACTGCCTGCTGCTTGCCGAGAATTGAGATCTTATTGGCCAACGTCTTAGCCTCGCCCTGCGTCTTTTTAATTTCAGCCTGGCTCGCAGCAATCTGGCGCTCTATCTCCGCTAACTGTTCCTGTAGAGCGGAGGGTGAGTCAGCGGCGCCAACAACCTGAATACTAAAATTGACTGCCCAGATAAAGAGTAGTGTGCCAGCCATGATTTTTCCTCCCTCACCTAATCTCATTACCTGATAATAACAGACCTATCGGGCAAACTTAAGAGGCACGTCTAGCGTATTCACCCAATTATAGTCTTCGTCTAAGTTATAAAACTGTAGAATAAAGTCACCCTCCAGCATAGTGTCCATAGACGGGCCTTCCATGGAAAAATTACCCTGCGCGTCTGGCGCAATGAATGTTAGCGAGGCCAAACTCTCACCTACCATGGCCGCCGCATATACATTCTGACCAGCTGGCGCCTGACCCGTTAGCTGATAAACCTCCCCAACCGTTGAACCGGCTATAGGCGAGGTTACCCTAATAGTAGAAGTGGAGACTGGAGCTGTGGCCTCCTGAGCCTCCGGCGCTCTATCAGTCGACTTTGCACAACCGGCCCCAATGGCTACTAACATGCCTGCCGCTACCAACATTCGTCCGACTACTGGATTGATCATATAAATTATTAATAATACTGCGTCCTATTTCTTAACATACCGTTGATATACCCGCTCGTATCCAGATACCATTCGTTCTACGCTAAAATATGCCTCCACGCGAGCACGGGTGGCTCGCCGATCAATATTTTTAATTTTTTTAATGGCTGCGGCCATCTGTTTTTCTGTCTGGACTACAAATCCAGTTTCCTTATCTTGAATCACCTCTCTAACCGCGCCAGCGTCAAAGCCAATCACGGGAGTGCCGCATGACATCGCCTCAATCATCACTAACCCAAACGTTTCCTGGGCTAAAGTTGGAAACAGCAAAGCCTTAGCGCGTTGCATCAACTGAATTTTTTGCTGTAAATTTGCCGGTCCCAAAAACCGAACGTTAACACCATCAATGTGCGGTTCGATTTGCGATGACCAGTACCCCTCGTTAGGATAACTAATGCCAGCAATGATCAACTGCACACCGGCGGCCTTAGCGGCGGCAATGGCGTGATGCACGCCCTTATCCTGCGTTATTCTGCCCAGGTACAGCACATAATCCTCCGGTTGGTCACAAAAACTGTATACGTTCGTATCAATCCCATGATAAATGTTAGCTACCCAATTTAACTCCGGTAATTGGTTACGCTGTGCCAAACTAAAGCTGATAAACCGCTCTTTCTTATACCGCAAAAGGTGCGGTTCAAGGTCCTTAGAGATCGGCGTATGAATGGAGTGCAGAGTTGGGGTATCAACAATTGAAGAAAAGTGACAGCCCATCAACGAAAAGTGCGTGTGAATTACATCAAATTTTTCACGCTGACCAAAACATAAGGCAGCAGTAGCAAAATTTTCTCTGGAAATCTCTTGTTCTGAAATGCCCCGATCAGCGCCATTAGTCTCAACTCTTGATTGCAGCTTCGACCGCACATTCGCGTCGCCGGCAGCAAAAAGAGTGACTTCGTGTTTCTTGGACGTCAAACCATTACACAAATTAGCCGTCAGGTTATAAATACCGTGTGGCGATTCAGGACTCACTTTTCTGGCTACTGAACAAAGTTGAGCAATCCGCATAATGACAGGCTTCGTTGGGAAGAAAAAATATGCTAGTATCAGCAGACTATGAGAACCAATGTTCGCATTATTGTCCCATTAAGTAAAGAGCTATTCGGCGATGACGGTAAACCGTACACTGGCGCCCAACACTTTTCTAGCCTCTTTCTCAAGTATTTCGACATGACCCAGCATACCATTATTGGGCTCGGACTTGAGTCTCCGCCAGGAGACGTCGGGATTACCTGTCGTACCGTAGATCGGGGCGCCAACCCATGGCTATGGGCATCATTATACCTACCTACTCAGGACATACTCGCCATAGCTGATGGCCGTGAAACAGCCGAGGCTACGCAAATCATCCACACCCTTAGCCGTGAGTTTCTGGCCCTCAAACCAGATGTGTTCTTCTTGAATGGCTTGTCAGCCATCACCTATCTCTTTGCCCTAGCGGCCCACCGAGCCGGAATCCCCATCGTTACCACTTATCACGGTATCTGGGCAATTGAGGCCGGCGCTCACCCGGCCTTAGCGAAGAGCAAAGACGCGGTCAGATTACGCGCCGCCATTGAGCGACAAATAGCTAGTTGGAGTACCGAGACCATTTTCCTGACTGACTTAAGCTATCGCATCTTCCGCAAAAATATCGGGCGAGTCCCAACCGCAAAAAGGAAAATTATACCTATCCCCTATAACCCAGTTTTCAGTGAGAAAAATCCAACCACGCCAATCACCCGTGCTAGAACAACAAAAAAAATTGGTTTAGTTGGCCGCTGGGATCCTATCAAAAATCACGAAGCTTATTTAGCTCTAGCCAAAGAAGCGGCACAACAAAAGCTGCCCTGGGAGTTTGTAGCGGCCACCACCCCAAACGAAGCAGTCACCGCCCTGAAAGAGCTGGTCACCGAATACAAAAAGAACATTGTGCTCACTAGCCATCTCGCGCCAATCCAGCTCAAAGATTTTTACAGGGATCTTGATGCAGTAATTGTTCCTTCGCATTTTGAAACTTTCTGCGG
>CAYGEQ010000042.1:4624-6036 GCA_964348985.1 uncultured Gammaproteobacteria bacterium
CGCGTTCTGGGCGGTCATAGCTGCGGTCTGGTCCGCGGTCAAAGCTGCGTTCAAAGCCACGGTCACCACCGCGGTCATCGCGGAAGGAGCGCTTCTCCTGGAAAGCTGGACGGTCATCCTGGTTCTCATCGCGGCGGAAACAATCGCTGCAGAAAACTGGCTTGCGACCGTTTGGCTTAAATGGGACTTCGCAGGTCTTGTTACAGGCGCTGCAGGTAGCCTCATGCATCTCTACTGGGCCGCGATCTTCACGGCTAAAACTCTTCTTCTTATCCTTCCAACCACCGGCACTCTTGGCCTTAAAGCTATTAAACATAGGGGCTTGCGCTCATTGCTACTCGTTTCTTAAAGTGATTGGCGAATATTAGCGGAAAAAACTATTTTTGGCAAGTGCTGACCCCGGTCAGACGTCCGGCCGCCCAAGAAGCCTGTAAGTTGAAGCCGCCGGTAAAGCCGTCCACGTCCATGATTTCGCCAGCAAAGTAGAGACCCGGGCAGATCTTCGATTCCATCGTATTCGGGTCAATTTCGTCGAGGCTGACTCCCCCGGCCGTCACAAACTCGTCCCCAGCCCCTCGCTGCACCACCGAGAGAGGAACCGCCTTAAGCCAGCTCAAGACTTTATTGATTTCTTTCTTCGAAACCTGGTTAGCGCGTTTCGAGGTTGAAATTTCGTGTTGCTCAATGATTATCTCGGCCAGCGAGCGTGGGACGAGCAACGCTAAAACGTTATCAAATTGCTTATTGAAATTTTCTGTGCAGATTCCTTCGAATCTTGTTCGTAGATTGTCGAGCGTTTCATCAGGGAAGAGGTCGATAGTGATCTCGAGCGGATTGGCGGCATCGTATTTTTCAAAGGCCACCAACGAGGAGAGCGCGAAGACGGCCGGACCGCTCACTCCCTTATGCGTAAACAAAAATGGTCCGGTGAAGTGCGGCTTTTTATCGCGCTTAGCGGTGATCGTCGCCTTTTCGAAAGATAAACCAGAAATTTTCGAGGGCCAGGTCTCTTTAGTAAAGAAGGCGTTCAAGCTTGGCGCAAGCGCGGTGATAGTGTGACCGAGTGACTGAGCGAAGGCATAGCCGTCCCCTGTCGAACCCGTCTGCCGATACGCTTGTCCGCCCGTGGTCAACACGAGCTTGTCGACAATAACCGGAGCCATCTGGTCCTTAGTGTTCACGTAGAACTCGTCACCGCGTTTTTCGACGGAGACAACCGACTTCTTCAGCATGACGTGGATGTTTGAAGTAGCAAACATCTTCTCAAACACGCCCACAATGTCATGGCCGTCGTCTGACACCGGAAAAACTCGAAGGTCATTCTGCGTCTTCAAGGGAACGCCGTGAGATTCGAACCACTCATACACGGCCTCTGGTGGAAAGGCGTACATGGCGTGCGTCAAAAACTTTCC
>CAYGEQ010000043.1:0-2121 GCA_964348985.1 uncultured Gammaproteobacteria bacterium
CCATCATAGCAAAAAATATGACTTTTGTCAAGCCATATTTGTTACTTTTTGTTTAATATTGGCGAAAAAAGAAGGCACGTCCCCGCAAAGGCGAGGACGTGCAAAAGAGAGAAAAAACACGATGAGTGAGTGGTCTGCCGGACCGGGTAAAAACGTCTCACGACTCCTATAACCTGTCCCCCGACAGGTACGTCACGCAGCTCAGCGCCCACAGAACTGCGTGCGTCAGTCTGAAGCGCATTGCGTTGCTGCAGTACAGTTTGGGGCCGATTTCACGGCCAGTGAGCTATTCAGTTCCCTATCCGGCAGACCGAGCAGGAATATATATCACAAATTACAAAATTGCAAATTAGGTGTCAGGTTTCAGGTTATGGAACCTGAACAAAGAATCCTATTCAGAAAAGTCACAGTCCTTAACCTGACACCTGAAACCTGATGGTTTGATTATTTATTCAACCAGTACTCCTCTTGGCGGACAAGTAGTTCTGGAGCTCGGAGGGGTTCGGCCATGATATCTTTGACGGCTTTTTCCATGCGCATGGACTGGGAGCCCTTAATGAGGATTGCATCGCCCTGCTGGATGTTGGCGTCCAAGTAACGGCCGGCTTCAACAGACGTACTGAAGCGTTCAATTCTTTCTTTGGGCATACCGGCGGCCAGAGCTTCCTCGACCGCTAAACCCATTTGCGGGCCAACCGCAATAAACAGATCACAAGCCCGGGCAGCGTGACGACCAATAGCCCGGTGCTCATTCTCTGTCCGGGAACCGAGCTCGGCCATATCGCCCAAAACAGCGATACGACGATCACGTCCTTCGCCTGGAGAAAATCTCAACAGAGCGTCAAGCGCTACCGCCACTGAAGCTGGAGCAGCGTTATAAGAATCGTCTAGTACTAACGAGCCCTTAATACCCGGCAATGGATTCAAGCGACCAGGGATTGGCATCATGCCTTTTTCCAGAGCCATGACTGCGTCAGAGAGCGGTACACCAAGTTTAGTAGCAACAGACACAGCGGCTACGGCAGCTGACAGAGCGCCCATAGACACACAGTTCTTAAGCGAAATGTTAATCGAGTCATTCTTAGTCTTAAGCGTAGCGTGCAGGACCGCAAAAGTTTCGCCCTTATCAAAACTTTCTTCTAGCTTAGTTTCAATAGTGACATTCGTAGCCATCACGTCACCAGCATCAATGCCATAAGTCATGACTTCAGTTCCGGAATAACGATTTTGCAGTAACAGCACAACTCCATCATTCGCATTCAACAGGACTGTGCCGCCTGTCTTAACTGTATCGCCAAGCGAGGCCTTCTCCTCGATCAATGACTCAAGCGATGGATAATTAGAAAGATGAACCGGCGAAATGGCCGTGATCACAGCGAGATCTGGTTTAGCAATAGAGGCCAAGTAGGAAATGTCACCCGGCTTATCTGCCCCGTACTCAAGTACCAGGTACTCAGGCATGGACTTCATGCTGACCGCTCGCTTCCAAAGCTTAAACCATTCCCAAGCGTCGCGGCCTGGGCTCATTTCGCCCAAAATAGCTAAGGGCAAACCAAACTCATTATTATAATTTTTCTGCGGACTGCGCACGCGGTATTTAGCGCCAAGAGCTAAAGCAATCGCAGCGCGAGTAGAAGTCTTACCAACCGATCCAGTCACCGCTATAACCACTGGATTAAACTTGGCTAGCTTACGCTTAGCTACTCCGGCAATTATTTTTTGGACGAGCTTTTTCATATTGTGCTTATTTTACTCTATTTTACGCTCAGGCGCTACGCCATAATATTCCAGTAAGAACTTAGCAATTTTACCAAAGACTGGCGCGGCTGTAGCTTCGGCGAAAAGTACATCTTTAGGTTCTTCTATTTTCACAATCATAGCGAACTTAGGATTATTCACCGGACCGTAACCGGCAAATGAACCGTTAAAAGCGGTCTCTGAATACTTTCCGTAAGCCGCCACCTGGGCCGTACCCGTTTTACCGGCAATGTAATAGCCAGGCACACCAGCGCGTTTACCGTGACCACGCTCAATAACTGACACCATCATAGCCCCAATGGTAGTGGCGCTCTGGGCGGAGACCACCTGACGCACTGGCTCAGGCTCAATCTCGTCCACAGT
>CAYGEQ010000043.1:2221-4057 GCA_964348985.1 uncultured Gammaproteobacteria bacterium
GAGACCTGCGAATACAAGGTACCCAAAGAGCCGGATAAAAATTCATTAAAATAACCCTCTACTCCGTAATAACCCTTAGGCTTATCCTGATCGTCTTTGCCCAAGAAACCTAAAGTATGCCCACCAAAGCCTGGCTCCGGATACGAACGTGAATTTTCTAAATCGTAAACTATGGCCTCATCTTTTAAACCCTCAATCAATTCTAACTGCTCATGAGGTACGCCGTGAGCCACTGGCTCATACGGATCATCTTTCTTAGATAGGCGAGCAATCAGCGCCTGGACAGCGTTCGGGTTATCTTTTAGCTCTTGATCAAACAAAGCTGGAATATCATCTAAATTTTCCGGCAAGGCTACCCCCCTAGCCTCCAGCATCTGTTTTTTAACCTCCTTAGCATCAGTGATCCTATCCACCATCTCCAAGCTAGAAATCAGTTCCAACTGAGCTTCTTCCTCCAAACCCGGCAGAGATAAAATCTTAGCCAAACTCTTACCGAGCGTCACCGGATCCTTAACCTTACTAGGTACAGCATAAACAAAACCTTTTTGGGTGGTGGTAGCTACCGGATACTCAGTTGGATCATTAAAATCATTAACTAAAATCCTGCCCCTTTCCGGCACTAGTTCCTCATACAGTGAATGTTTGCCATCCGCTAAGGCTGAATAGAAACTAGCTGACAAAACCTGAATAGAAAATAACTTAAAACTAATAACGCCCAGGAACGCTAGAAAGAAGAGCCGAATGGCACTTATTCTCCAAGAGCGTCCCGAGGCGTTTTTCTTCATACCAGCGGTGCGTTTCCTCCCCCTCCCAGGGGGAGGCCAGGAGGGGGTCTAAGCCTCCTGCAAATCTTCCTCAGTTAACTTCACACCGTAAGCGCCGGTCTTGTCACCGGTAGCCTCCTCTTCCATGATGCGAACAATTTCCCCGTCTGGAGAGGCGTAGTCTCTAAAGCTGACTACTTTACCTCCCTCCTCTGCACTCATGGTAGCTACACCCTCATAGGCCAGCTCATGGTCCTCACCACCGTAAACTACAATGTCATCTTCAACTTCCAATTCTTCATCAATGTCCTCAAATAAAATGATCTCTTCCCCGGCTGGATCAAGGGACAACCAAACACCCTCAACACTAGGCACCCAGTAAACTTTTTCACCTGTTTCCAGGGAAATTGTCTCTACGCCACGAGGCTTAAAGGTTTTATCTCTAACCACAATCGGACTTTCGTTACTAAGAGCTTCTAGAGCTTGAGCAATTTGCATAATTTCAGAGAGAAGAAAAAAACCAAAAAGAGATAACGGCCTGATTATACCCATCATCTCTTATAGGAAAACCTTTTCACCCACAGGGCAAAAGAGGAGAGAGAGGAGATGGAGGTTGGAATGTATTCTATATAGAATTTTTCGTCCACCTTCTTCCCTCTCCTCCCCTTCCTCTGCCAGGATTCTATTGGCAAACGGCGCATTCTTCATTGGCAATGTCCCGCTTCTCAGAGGCCATACCGATGGAGTCAGCTTCAATGGGAGCGGCGGAGCGGAGATAGTACAAGGACTTTACGCCCAGCTTCCAAGCCATCATGTGTACTTCATTCATGTACTTGCCGGACACCGGGGTCTGGAAGAACACGTTCAGGGACTGCGCCTGGTCAATGTATGGCTGGCGATCTGCAGCCTGCTGAACAATCTCCCGCATGTTCATCTCATAACCAGTGCGGAAAATGGCTTTTTCTTCAGCTGAGAGGAAGGTCAGGTTAGCTACACTGCCTTTATCTGCAATGACGCGCTTCCAGACATCAGCCGTGTTCTGGCCCTTAGTCTCTAGGAAGTTCTCTAGGTG
>CAYGEQ010000043.1:4157-6004 GCA_964348985.1 uncultured Gammaproteobacteria bacterium
TCAATCAAGTTATACGGCTTACCGGCTTCAACGGCCTGCATGAACTCGTCCGTAATAACTAAACCGTTATTAATGTTCATGCACTTACGGTCCTGGTCTCCACCTGGCTTGCGCATCTCTAGGAAGTCTTCAATATCTGGGTGATCGATTCTGAGATAAGCGGCAGCTGCACCACGGCGCACGCCGTTACGCGCAATAGCAATAGTTTCCGAATCCATGATCTTCAAGAACGGAATAACGCCGGAAGATTTAAGACCAGAAGAAATAAGCGGGGCGTTCTGTCCGCGTAGCTGTGACCAGTCAGTGCCAATGCCTCCCCCGTACTTAGCCAAAAAAGCGTTCTCGCGGTAAATGTCGAAAATTCCACCCAAGTCATCCGGTACCGTGTTCAAGAAACAAGAAATAGGCAAACCCTTCTTGGTTCCAATGTTCATGAGCGTAGGTGAGGACGGCAAATACCAATTCTTACTCATGATGTCATACAAGAACTGAGCATGAGCTTTATCTCCGCGAGCCTGACCGGTAGCAATACGCGCAAAGAACATTTGAGGATCCTCAATAACTTCACCAGCTACATTACGCAGTGCGTAACGGTCACGGAAGTTTTCCAAGCCGAAATAAGTAAAGTTCTTGTTCCGCTCTGGCGCTAACACGATAGAATCCTGAATCTCCCGACACTCCGGTAGGTAGTATTCAGAATCCCAGCTACCCTTCCCTTTAGTCGAGGTTAAAATCTCCTCAAGAAGCATGTCACGCGCAGCCACAAGGTCATTAGCAGACAAAGCATCAATCACGCTCGAATATCCCATAAACTTTTTCAGCTTTTTAAACTTTTTTAACTTTTCAGCTTATGTCCAATCTTCAAGAACTGTTCCTTTCGAATACTCCGTAGCTCTACTCTCAAAGAAATTAGCGTGCTCTTTGGCGTTCATCATGGTGTCCAGCCATTCGAGCGGATTATTCACGTTATACAGCGCATCTAGACCTAGATCATTGAGCCGACGATCCGCGATGAACCGAATGTATTGCTTGACGTCTTCTGGCTTCAAACCCGCCACAGCTCCCATGTCAAAGCAGGTATCAATAAAGTTGTCTTCTAGCTTCACCATGTCATCACAGGCGCTGGTCAACTTCTTACGGAACTGATCAGTCCACAAGTAACGATGCTCGGCCATGAGGTCCCGGAACATGTGACACACGCCCTTAGAGTGCAGACTCTCATCACGGATGCTCCAGGTAACAATCTGGCCCACGCCCTTCATCTTACCCATGCGCGGGAAGTTCATGAGGATGGCGAAGGACGAGAAAAGACTCACGCCTTCCATGAATCCGCCAAAGACTGCCAAGTTAGTCGCTAAGTCCTCTACGTTATGCACGTCAAACTGCTGAATGTACTCATACTTAGCTTTCATGGAAGCAAAGTCCAGAAAGGCTGAGTATTCTTTTTCTGGCAGGCCGAGCGAGTCATTCAAGTACGAGTAGGCCCAGACGTGCACGCTCTCCATGGCCGCAAAGGCGGAGAGCATCATCTTAATCTCCGGTTTAGGAAAGGCCGGAATGAGCTTTTGGTTGTAGTTATTGTTCACTTCAATGTCACCCTGGGTAAAAAAGCGGAGAATCTGGATGATTAGGTTAGATTCTTCTTTGGTTAGACGGAACCTGTAGTCCGCGATGTCGCTTTCCATTGGCACTTCCGTGGGCAACCAATGAGCCTGGTTCTGTTTTTGGAAATACTCGTAGTACTGAGGGTACTCAAATGGCCGGTACACCTTCCGTGGCGTCAGCATGGTAGAGGTTTTACCCTTTTCCGGGGCAGCAAAAGTGGCCAAGGACGTTTGATACATAGC
>CAYGEQ010000044.1:0-5867 GCA_964348985.1 uncultured Gammaproteobacteria bacterium
GCTCATAAAGAAAAGAAGGGGAAATGGGCCATTGCTTCTAAAATGCCCTTGGTGACTAAAGACGATTTATCTATTGCTTATACGCCTGGCGTGGCTGAGCCTTGTTTGGCCATTGCTAAGGACCCAGAGCTAGCCTATGAGCTGACCATGAAGGGTAACTCGGTAGCTGTGGTTAGTGACGGCACTTCCGTTCTTGGACTAGGTGACATCGGTCCCATGGCTGGACTGCCAGTGATGGAAGGAAAGGCCGTACTCTATAAGAAGTACGCTGATATTGATGCGGTACCAATCGTCCTTGCGAGTAAGAATATCGATGACGTTGTCCAAGCTGTGAAAATGATTGCGCCGACCTTCGGAGGAATCCACTTGGAGGACATCGCCGCTCCTGCCTGCTTCGAGATTGAGAGACGCCTTACGGAAGAACTCGACATTCCCGTCATGCATGATGACCAGCACTGTACGGCGATTGTGACGCTGGCAGGTTTGTACAACGCACTCAAAGTTGTCGGCAAGGAATTGTCGAATGTGCGCATTGTTGTGAATGGCGCGGGCGCCGCGGGTATCGCTATTACTCAGCTCCTACTTGACGCGGGCGCCACGAAAATTGATCTCCTCGATTCTGTTGGCATTATCGCTCTCGGTCGCGAGAAGATGAACCCGGAAAAAGACAGACTCGCTAAACTTATCAACGTTGACGGCAAACTTGGAACGCTCGCCGAGGCCTTAGTGGGCGCTGACGTGTTCATCGGCGTGAGCCGACCAGGACTCGTGACCAAAGAAATGGTTTCGACTATGGCTCCAGGCTCGATCATCTTTGCGCTGGCTAACCCAACGCCAGAAATTATGCCGGACGAGGCCTTGGCTGGGGGAGCGGCGGTGATTGCTACCGGACGTTCTGATTTTCCTAACCAGGTTAACAACGTTTTGGTTTATCCAGGTCTATTTAGGGGCTTGCTCGACGGTCGAATTAGGAAGCTGACGACTCAGATGAAGATTGCTGCCGCACAGGCGTTAGCAGAAACAATTAATACTCCAGAAAAAGGGTGTATACTACCTAGTATCTTGGAGGAGAATCCTGCAGAGAGTATTAGGCGCGCCATCCTCCGGGCCTAATTATGACTAAACGCGTTTTTCGGCACACTCGCCGAAGACGATCATCAGTGAGTCGTTCGTTTTTGTCCTCTGCTTTTTTAGTTGTCCTAGGAGCGAGCCTATTTTGGGGCGGCAAGCAGTGGTTACATGGTGATCGCGGTCAGACTGATTTATCAGTTGCCGGCTCTACCAGCGTGACTGAAGTGATTTCCCCGTTGTCTGTATCAGCTGCTGAGCCATTGCTAACTAGGGCTAACTTAGTTTCAGCTTTTGATGGTCAGAATACGGGCATAGCTAATCGCATGCCGGCTGCTGCAGGCGCTGACTTTCATCTCATTTCATATTTGCCGGGTATCGATGGGGCCACTGAGACCTATGCCGTGTGGCTCTTGAAGGACGGTTTAGCTGATGTGAAGCGGATGGGGGACTTATCGCCTAGATCTGACGGTAGCTGGGTAGCGGACTTTACGGCGGGCGCGTTAAGTGGTATTGCTGAGCCTGACCTATACCGCACTTTGGTCATTATGAAGGAGCGCGTGGGTCATGATGATAAAGGCCAAAAGATAGCCGAAGCCAAGTTCTAAATTATGAAGGTAACCGTGGTGGGTGCTGGCTGGGTAGGGATTATCTCTGCCGCCACACTGGCACATTTGGGACACGATGTTTTGTTAACGGATAATCGTGAAGAGAGGATAGTCGCCCTAGAACGGGGCGATTTGCCGTTTTTTGAGCCTGATTTGTCAGAGCTTTTTTTGGCTCAGTTGTCGGCCGGAAAATTACGGGTAGTTTTAGCGAGTCCTGAGACCATGGCTCAGGCTGATATTGTTTTGTGTTCTGTTGGCACTCCGCCAGCACCAAACGGCGCCGCTGATCTCAACGCGGTTTTTGAGGTAGCTAGGGATTTTGGTCGAGGGGTTGAGCGGGGCAGTGTGTTTGTAGTGCGCTCCACCGTACCGCCCGGCACCGGTAGGTTGTGTCAGGAAATTATTGGCGAGGAATTGCGTTTGCGGGGGGTGACCAGGCCTTATGCAATTGCCTCTAACCCAGAATTTTTAGCTGAGGGCACGGCTATCCGTGATTCATTGCAGCCGGAGAGAATTATTATTGGTTCAGAAAGCGAAGTCGGTGAATCTGCGCTTAAAGAGCTATACGCACCGCTGTTGGCTCAGGGTGTGCCGCTGTTGTCTACAAACATCCCCACGAGCGAGCTAGCTAAGTACGCGGCTAATGCTTTCTTGGCCACCAAGATTAGTTTTATCAATGAGATCGCTAACTATGCCGAGCTGGTTGGCGCGTCCGCTCAGGATGTGGCGAAGGGTATGGGGATGGATAGTCGGATCGGTCCCAAGTTTTTGAAGCCTGGCATAGGTTACGGCGGCAGCTGTTTACCTAAAGATGTGAGAGCGTTAATTGCGGCTGGTAAAGAAGTTGGTTACCGCTTTCAGATAATTCCTGAGGTTGATCGGGTTAATGTTGGTCAACGAGTGCGCATGTATGAGTCATTTTTAGGCATGCTCGGGGGAGTTAAAGGCCAGCGGATAGTGATTTGGGGTGTGTCTTATAAACCCGGAACTGATGACACGCGTGAATCTCCAGCCCTATATTTTATTGATCGGCTTATTAGGGAAGGGGCGGAGGTTATTACTTGTGATCCTAAAGTTGGTCAAAAAATTACAGAGCAGTTTCCACAAGTTGAAGTGGCGACTGATCCGGAGTCTTCACTTAGGGGCGCTGACGCGCTCGTCTTGCTAACTGAATGGCCGGAGTTTGCCGCCTACTCCTTATCGGAATTACGAACGCGCATGAGGAGCGGGATAGTTTTAGATGCCCGAGGATTTTTGCGTAAACGGTAAGACAAGTCGTGCTACAATACTCTCTGTATGCCCATGCTCGGAGGAGGAAAAAATAACCTTGGGAAAACGGAGGAGAAATCAGCCAGAATTCCGCTGACGGATGAGGAAAAGAAGCTTTGTCGGGAGGGCGGCGCCTTGCCACGCATGAGTGATATCACGTGGCGGGTTTTTAGAATCATGGCGGAATTTGTAGAAGGCTTTCAGTTTTTATCGACGACCAATAAAGAAGTATCCATTTTTGGTTCGGCCAGAATTCCGCCCGGTCACAAGTGGTATGAAGAGGCGGTTAAGTTAGGCGCTTTGCTCGGTAAAGGTGGTTACACGGTGGTGACTGGCGGCGGGCCCGGCATCATGGAGGCGGCTAACAAGGGCGCTTTTGAGGTTGGCGCTAGATCGGTTGGCTTGAACATCCAATTACCCAAGGAACAGCGAATTAATCCATACGTGACGGATAGTAAGGCGTTCTATTATTTCTTCACGCGTAAAGTCATGCTAGCCGCCTCTAGTCAGGCCTACGTCTTTTTTCCTGGCGGTTACGGGACGCTAGACGAGATGTTTGAAATCATCACTTTAATCCAGACGGGGAAGTCAGAACGTATCCCAATTGTGTTAGTTGGCCGTGAGTATTGGGGCGGGCTCATGCATTGGATTAAAGAGGAGGTTTATGCTAAGATGGACGCTGTTGCCCGGGAAGACATGGATTTGGTGCGAATAGTAGATACCGCAGAGGAGGCTTACGCCATTTGCTTGAAAACAGCTGACCGGCACTTCTTCTAAGCTATGTCTGAACGTCTGTTACGCCTTGCACAACACCTGGTCCCGGAAAAGGCTTTTGGCTCTAAGGCGAGCGACGAGTTTATTGAGGTTAGCGCCCCAGCTTCTACGGCTGCTTCCATTTACGAGCGGATTAGAAACTCGCTTGAATATCAGGAAGAGCATCTTCTGCGTCGGAACGCTATTTTGCGAATTTTGAAACGTTACGTAGGCACGCACGCCAGCCTAGAGAGCACGGCTGGCAATTTGTTGCGGGAATTAGTGTGGGCTAAGTATTTGCCTAATAAAGTAGTGCCAACTTCTTTTGTAAATCACCTGGCCCCAATTTTGGCTAAGTATGAGGTTTTGCTGAAGGCAGCTGAAGCCAATAAAGAAGACCCAGAAACTCTTTTTCACGTTGTCTTAGATATCTTGGCCACGGAAATTGAATACCTTCTTCAGCCGCCTAACGCTGATGAGGCGCTGGCCAGTTTCATGTATGAAGAGATGAAATCCCGCACTGAGTGGGATCCGTCAATGGCCCTGTCTGAAGAAGATAAGGACTTGCGTTTTTATGTAGCGGTGCATCGCTCCCTGCTCAAATCTACACCGGCCACTCTGCGCTTCAGATTGTTTACGCTGTATTACCCGGCTTGGCGTGAGGCTCAAGCTGATTCACCGCTGGTTGAGGAGATAGCCGCTAACTTGCCAGCTGTTGTTAAAGCTATTGAGGGACAGATTGCTAATCCGCTCACAGAGAAACTGACCCGTTTGCTGCGCCGTCGAGCTGGTATTTTCCGCGTCCTCGGGGATGTGCTTAAGGGCGGCAAGGAAAGCATGTATGAGGATCCTGATGAGCTTGATTCGGTCGTGGCTGAGGCGTTAGCTGTTAGAACGGCTGATTTTAAACTTCGCCTCCGCCGAACCACCGTGCGGGCTATTATTTTCTTGATCATTACTAAGATGTGTTTGGCTCTCATGTTGGAGGTGCCGTACGATGCTTTAATCATTAAGGAGAAAGTGCCGCTTTATCCGCTGTTCGTAAATATTTTATTCCACCCAATTTTCTTGGCCATCATTTCTTTGACCATTAAAATTCCAGAGAAACAGAACGTGGTGGATTATAAGAATGCTATTCGGGCCTTATCAGTGGGGGCTGATCATCCAGTTTTACATGTCAGAATTAAACGTGAGGTGCGTGGTCGTTGGCAAGTTTTCTTTGACGCCATTTACGCCCTGCTCTTTGTGGGTGTCTTCGGGGTCATTGGTTGGTTCTTACATACCGTTAATTTCCACACCTTGTCGATTGCTCTGTTCTTGTTCTTCTTGTCCTTAGTTACTTTCTTCGGCATTCGTATCCGCACCAGTTCTAAGGATATAATTGCCTCGGATTCTAGAAGCGGTTTTTTTGGTACCGTGTTCGACATCTTATTGCTACCAATCGTGCGCGCCGGTTCCTGGCTGTCTGAGAAAGTATCTAAGATTAACGTCTTTATTTACTTCTTTGACTTCATCATTGAAGCTCCGCTTAAAGTGGCCATCCAGTTTATTGAGGGTTGGTTAGCTTATATCCGTGAAAAACGCGAACAAATCTAAGGGCTTTAAGATTCCACATTTTATCGGAGGATTAATTCTCGTCCTGTTATTTGTAATTTCCGGCTTAGTTTTCGCCAAACTCTTTTTACTCACCCCGGCACCAACTTTTGGTGTAACTTTTTCCGCGCCCCATGCCCGCTATTTGGAATTGAACGCTTGGGAGACGTATGACGGTTTGATCAGAGATTTGGGCGTGAAAAATATTCGTTTGCCAGTTTATTGGAATGAAACTGAGAAAACTAAGGGGGTATATGATTGGAAAGAGACTGACTACTTCATGGAACAGGCTGCTCAGCACGGGGTGAACATTACCTTGGTGTTAGGGGCTAAGGTGCCGCGCTGGCCTGAGTGCCATATTCCAGATTTTGCGCGGGAGAAGCTAGGCACACCAGCCTACGGAGATGATTTAATTGATTTTTTAGAGGTGGCGGTGGCGCGTTATAAAGACAGTCCAGCTTTGGTTCGTTATCAGGTGGAGAATGAGCCACTTTTCCCCTTTGGTATTTGTCCGGAACCTGACTTGGTGTTGTTAAAGCGTGAGGTTGAAACCGTTCGGCAGGCTGATCCTGACCA
>CAYGEQ010000045.1:0-3743 GCA_964348985.1 uncultured Gammaproteobacteria bacterium
TTTGATCACCGCTCTGGTTTTGCTAAAGAGATTTTTGGCAAAACATACCCGCTTAAAGGCCAGGACCTGGCAGAAGCCAAAGCGCTCAAGATGATTATCTGGGAAGCCTTTCAGCTAGCTTTTGACGAGGCCACGGAAGCCGGAACGCCCGGCATGTTGGTTGATGAAGAAATGGGGGCGGAAATTATTTCTGAAGCTAAGGCCAAAGCCGTGGTTCACATTGTTTCAACTGAAAAAAGTGGCGCCGAACTTGAGTTTATTCATGGCGATAAGTTCGACCAAGTGTTACTCAACGTACAACCAACTTACGCCAAGGTGCTTGTGCGCTATAACGCAGGTGAAGAGGCGGTGAACGAACCGCAACGTGAAAAAATGAAGCGAATGTCGGATTTCTGTGCAAAAAGTGGCATTCCACTCATGCTTGAGGTGCTTACCAAAGCCACGCCAACTGACCCAGCGCCAGTTATTGCGGCGGTCAAAGAGCTTTTGAAACATGAAATTGTGCCGGCTATCTGGAAACTGGAAGGTTTTTCTAATGTTGAGTCCTGGCACGAGCTAGCCAAAGCGACGACCATCCCGGTAGTCATGCTTGGGCGCGGTGAATCGGCCACCGCTGTCGAATCCTGGACTAAAGCCGCCGCCCAGAGCGGCGTGGTCAGCGGATTTGCCATTGGTCGAACCATCTTCCTGGATGCCCTCAAGAAATTTCACGACAAAGAAATCTCACGCGAGCTGGCCATCAAAGAAATCGCCAAAAACTACCTGCACTTTATAGATATTTGGAAACGGAACGCGGCAGTGTAAGATAGGGGCATATGTACGACGTCATTACGATAGGTTCCGCTACCCGGGATGTCTTTTTATTGTCTAAAGAATTCCAGTTGATCCGGTCAGACAAGTTTTCTACCGGAGTTGGAGAATGCGTAGCCCTAGGAGCAAAGATTGACGTTGATCAGGTCGTGCTCTCGACCGGCGGTGGGGCTACTAATGCCGCCGTAACCTTTGCTAACTTGGGTTTTGCAACGGGCATAGTGTCCCGAATAGGACTCGACGAACCCGGGGATGATGTACTACGCGACCTCGCCCGCTACAAGGTAGACACCGCCATGATTAAACGCATCAAAGGCGGCCAGACGGCCTATAGCACGCTTCTAACTGCGACCAACGGAGAAAGAACGGTCTTGGTACATCGCGGAGTCTCCGCCGAGTTTGTGCTGGCCGACGTTCCGTTCAAAACCTTGTCGGCCAAGTGGTATTACGTCTCTTCCCTCTCCGGCAATGTAGCTTTACTTGCAAAAATAATTGCTCATGCCAAGAAAACCGGAGCAAAAATTGCAGTGAACCCGGGGGGCGGAGAATTACTCAAAGCTGCTGAGCTTCGACCACTCTTAAAAGACGTAGATGTTCTTTTTGTAAACCTTGAAGAAGCACAAAAGCTCACGGGACTTTTAACCAAAGACGGAAAAGAGTTGGCTAGCAAGCTTTCGACTGACAAAACCCTCGCCGTAGTAACCGACGGACCACGAGGTGCCTATGCTTCGCTCGGCAAAGTCAGGTACTCGGCCAGAAACCGTAATGTCCCCTCCATTTCTAGGACTGGAGCCGGCGACGCGTTCGGATCGGGAGTTGTCGCAGCGCTCGCCAAAGGATTAACAGTCGACGACGCACTTAAAATTGGCACATTGAACGCAGAAAGCGTCATTCAACACATCGGAGCTAAAGCTGGCATCATCACCAAATGGCCAGCTAAAAAACTATTAGACGAAATCAGGATTTTCTCCTCCCGTTAGCGTATACTTGGGGCATATGTCCGAACAACCAAACAAACGCAAAGGATGGGCCATCATGTTCCTTCTCTGGAACTTGGTCCTGCTTGTCGCTGTGTTAGTGCTTCTGGCTCAGCTGTACATGACTAGAGTTGACGCCAACACCATTGCTAAAGCCTGCGCCGAAGCAGCCGTGACAGCGATTCAGTAAGGTTATAAAGGGTAATACAGGGTTATAGAGGGTTTCTGACTAACCTTCCTCTGCACCACCACCCTTTATTATCCTCTACAACCCTTTATTACCCCCTCTCTTCTTATGCCCTCCCCCTCAAAAACCCCCGTCTTGGTTCTCTCCCTTATCTTCACCATGCTCGTGCTATCAGTGGGCTCGATTGCGCTCATTGTTCTCTTTAACGCTAACCGCCCAGACTCGGTAGCTATCGCCGCGGCCTGTAAGAACGAAGTTGGAGCAGCGATCAAAGCTGAATCTGACAAAGTAGCTAAGGCATGCGAAGACAAAGAACCACTAGTAAGACTAAAAACTGTCGAAGGCAATAAGAATCATCCAGGTTTTAAATACCCAGAAAATCTTCAAGTAAATGGTCGGATTGAAAACCAACTAGATGAAAATGGAGCACGATTTTTTATTGGCATGTATCCCAATCCCCCAATCTTTGAATGTAGTGAATGTGACGGAGGGCCTACTACTTCAATCCGAATTACAAAAACGCCACCCGCTGTTCTCTTTAAGCCAAATGAAACACTGGAGTCACACATCCTGGCCAATTATTCCATTAACGGCACTACTTATCGCAATATCGTGATCAAGCAGGAAACATTGAACGGACAAGAGGCTACCGTAGTCACTTTTGAATTTGACAGTGACTTTTTTGGCGAAAAGAACATCAAAGGCGAACATATTTTCGTACAAAAAGGCACAAGTGTAGTGGAGGCTGTCTACAGTCAGTACGAAAACACCTCCTTCATTGATTACATTGAGCCAAGCGTCTGGCAGATCGTTCGCTCTTCCCTAGATTTCTCCAAAATCGAATAGTTTATGACCAAGATCTTCGTGACGCGTGACATTCCGGATGAGGGCTTGAAAATGTTGCGCGCGAGGGCGGACATTGAGGTTAAGGTCTATGAGGAGAACAAGAAAATTCCAGTAGGCGTATTAAAAGCTGGCGTCAAAGGCGCGGATATTATTTTGTCGTTACTGACGGACAAGATCGACGATTCCATCATGCGCACAGCGGGAAAACAGTTGAAAATGATTGCTAACTACGCAGTCGGGTTTGATAATATTGACCTTGAAGCCGCTAAGAAGCGCGGAATCGTGGTCACGAACGCTCGTGCACCTGAAGTTTCAGAAACTGTCGCCGAGCACGCCGTGGCGCTCATCTTTGCCCTCGCCCATCGGATTGTGGAGACTGATGATTTTACTCGAGCTGGCAAATACAAAGGCTGGGGACCAAAGATGTTCTTGGGAACAGACGTGGCCGGGAAAACACTCGGCATTATTGGGGGTGGGGCTATTGGCGAGGCGCTAGCCAAGCGCATGCATGATGGTTTTGGCGTAAAAATTGTTTATACCGATATCAAACGCAACGAAAAATTTGAAGCTGACTTTGGCGCTGAATATAAAGAGAAGGACGAGCTCCTCAAGCATGCGGATTTCATCTCATTACACGTTCCCCTTCTGCCATCGACACACCATTTGATTGGCGAGCGTGAGTTGAAGCTCATGAAGAAGACGGCCTACCTCATCAATACCGCGAGAGGCCCGGTGATCGACGAAAAAGCGCTCGTGGTCGCCCTAGCTCATGGCGATATTGCCGGTGCAGGGCTTGATGTGTACGAGTGCGAGCCGCTGATCGACTGCGATCCAACGGACACGTACGATCTCCGCAAACTCTCGAACGTGATCCTCACGCCTCATACAGCGAGTGCGACTATTGAAGCTCGCCAAGCCATGAG
>CAYGEQ010000045.1:3843-5843 GCA_964348985.1 uncultured Gammaproteobacteria bacterium
CTCTATCACGTCGCCGTTGCTCGCCACCGCCTCAAGCGGTGGATTTCTTGGCACTTGGGAAAACAAAAGTACGCTACTAAAAAAGCGGCTAGACCATTAACACACAAAGTCTACGCCCATGACTCGGTGCTCCTGCGCAAGCTTGAGGGGGTAGATATGACACTTCAATACAACAAGGTGACGAACCTGTCTCTCGCCCTGAAAAAAGCCGGCAATATTTTAATCAAACCAGGGGAAGTTTATTCTTTCTGGCGGCTTGTCGGCCACCCGACCAAAGGCAAAGGCTACGCCGAAGGGTTAATGCTGTCTGACGGCGAAATAATGTGCGGAATTGGCGGTGGGCTATGCGCCATTGCCAACATGTTGCACTGGATGGCTCTGCACTCCCCGCTGACCATTCATGAAAGGCATCACCACAGTTTCGACGCCTTCCCAGACTCTAACCGCGTAGTCCCCTTTGGCACTGGCGCGACACTTTTTTACAATTATTTGGACTTCGCCCTCAAGAACGGTACTAAAGAAACCTTCCAAATCAGAATGTGGCTCGACCATAAATACCTACACGGTGAAATCCGTTCAAAAACTGAGCCTAAATTTACTTATCACGTCTTTGAGAAGGATCACGCCTTTACCCAGGACAAGAAAACCGGCAAGTATTACCGGCAAAACACTATTTGCCGACAAATAATCGATAAACGAACCGGCAATATAGTCAAAGAAGACGAGCTTTTTAGCAATTATTCCCCGGTGGATAACGCGTGGATATCTATTTTCCCTTGACCCTTAAGGTGCCGTAGCATAAACTCGCATTCGTTTTTAGGAGGATAAATGTTGGCTAACAATAGATTTTCCGCGCAGAACGCGGCGGAAATGGAAGCGATCGGACTGACACACTGCACTCTGGAGTGCAAGGAAGACGCGCTCCAAGCAGCTGAGGGCATGCGCTGGCTGATCAACCAACCGGCGACGGATCGCGCTCGGTGGGCCGCCACCATGCCGCAAGTGGCAGATGAAGCCGAACGACAGCGCTGGGAGCGGCTCTTGATCCATCAGGGCCAGGCCGATCTAGGCCTAGCCAGACGGGGCGGCGTGAACCCGCTGACCCAGGAGCCGGAAGACTCCAAGTGGATCTTCCACTACAACCAGGAACTACGCGAGCTGTACAAGCTGAACGGCGTGGGCCAAGGTGAGGGAGCTAAGTTCATCCAAGCGATGGATCGGCTCATCGCCACCTGCTTCCAGCTCTGCGCAGACGCCTGTGAAGCCACAGGCATCAGCCTGGAGCCAGGGGCCAAAGGCGTCCTGCGCCTCTTGTGGTATGACCCAACTCGGGAAGAAAACCAAGTGGTGGCCGCCAGTCACTGGGACAGAAACACCATGACTGTACACCTCTGCGAGAGCCAGGGTGGCCTCTGGGTGCCTGAGCAGGACACGTACGGCCCGGAACATCCAGCCATGCGCCTCCTCCCCCGCGCCCATGAGAACCAGGTGCACCTCTTCTACTCGGCCAAGGCCACGGCGGCCAATCCAGCCAGGTACAAGGCTATTTGGCACCGTGGCCAAGCGCCCATGGCCGGAGTGCCACGTTACGTGATGGTGTACTTCTTCCACCACACGGGGGCAGACCTGCCGCCTGACTTCCGTGGGAAGAGCCGTGACCCGGTGGCCCAGTGGGTCCGGGAGGCCAAGCTCTGACCGGTCAGTCTCGTGATACCAAGTCCCCGCCTGCGGTACGCCGCCGGCGGGGACATATTTTTTTTCTGAGGCCCGAGGGATGATGTCCGAGGCCGCGAGGAATCGCAGCTGTTAGGAGGGCGATATCCTTCGCATTTTCAAAAGATAGTATCGCCCGACTCCAGCTGCCCGAGCGACGAGGACGACATCCCGATGGCCGATAAACTTGATGAAGAAAAGCTGTGTAAAAAGAAACGCCCCTACTTCTCCGCGGTGGAAGAAGCAGGGACGTCGAGACGATGTGACTCTGGCACCTCCCTGGTCCC
>CAYGEQ010000046.1:0-5711 GCA_964348985.1 uncultured Gammaproteobacteria bacterium
CACCGCGCCAAACACGAATTGCAGTAACGATGCCACTAAAATTGCCACGTAGTTAGCTTCCATAGAAGATATTTTGTTAATTTTGCAAAGTATACATTGCTAACTAAGCCAGAAGCACTAGGGACAAAACGTATACAGCGTAGCACCCAATAAACACTACGCCCTGCCAGCGTTCTAACAGGTGACGTCGGCCTACAAACATGGCCAGGAATAACAGGAGGGCAGCGCCAATAGCCACTAAGACATCGGTCATGCTCGCCGGACTAAATGGCAAAGGGGCTAGCAGGCCACTGACGCCCAAAATGAAGAAGACGTTAAAAATATTTGAGCCAACTACATTGCCCACCGCAATATCAGCCTGACCTTTTCTGGCGGCGGCCACGGACGTAACCAGTTCCGGCAATGACGTACCCACCGCCACCACCGTCAAACCAATAATCCGCTCAGCAATACCCATGGCTTGGGCAATAGTAATAGCTCCATCAACCGTCAGTTTACCGCCTACCAATAACGCTAACAAACCAACGCAAACTAACCCCAGTGCCCGCAGGTTCGTCATGCTCTTAACCTCCGGCCCTGACTCCCCCTCCGCTTTGCTGATACCAAACGTGTAATACAAAAATATTACAAAAAAAGCTAACAAGGCCAGAGCATCAATGGCGTCTAAACTGTTAACCGATCGTCCCGTCAGGGCGCTATCCGCCACCATCACTCCTACCATCACCACCGCCAACAGCGCTAAGGGAATCTCTTTCCAAACAGTATTGGATTTAATAGTCAGCGGCGTAATCACGGCCGAGATGCCCAAAATTAACAAAATGTTAGCAATATTTGAACCAACTATATTACCAATAGCAATATCCGGCTTGCCGGCCGTAACTGAAATCAAGTTCACCAAAAGCTCAGGCATAGATGTGCCAAAAGCCACCACCGTCAGCCCAATCACAATCGGCGCTACCCCAAAGCTTCTAGCCAATGACGCCGCCCCATCCACCAACCAATCAGCCCCTTTGGCCAACAAGAAAATACCTATAGCAATAAAGATGACAGCAAGAACCATATATATAAATCATTCTATAATCTAGTCTTAAGATTATACCAAGGCTAGAAAAATAAAAGCTCACCATTTGTTGCAAATGTACGATAAGCCCTATTACCAACCTAGTTTCGGTGGGTTTCTGAATATTTCTATCGCTTCTTTCGCATCATCATCTTCTAACTTTGAGACATCAATTTTATCAACCACTGCTTGTAGCTCTTCAATTGAAATAAAATCAACAATGGCCTTACGATCAATGGATTTATAGTTTCCGCCTGTTGAAATAACTTTTCCTGTGTAGCCCTTGAGATATCTAATTACGCCATCCTCGGTACGAATAAGTTGAGTAACATATTTTTTCACCACGTCTACTCCTGCCCATTCTTTCCAACGGTAAAGTAGCCACACGAACTCCTTATACGCCGACAGAGTTCCATCCTCAGCTTTTTGTGCAACCATTTTTGTGAAAAATTTCTTGATCTCCTTGATGTCATCCAGGCCAAACAATGGTTCTTCGCCATTTTCTGGCCTTTCTCTTTCTTCGACAAACAGAGCTAACAGTCTCGATGGATGATAAAGATTTTCACTCTTTGAAATCAGTTCAATCAATACATCCTTGCGCCGCTCTCTCGGAACTGCGTGCTTGAAAACTCTGAAGCCAATGCGAAACGTCTGTGTCGGAGCATCATCAAAATCAAATACCTGTTTACGTTCGTCATCGATTTTTGATTCAAGGCTCCATAGTGAAGATAAAAGAACTTTTCCCTGTTCCTCACTTACTGAGTGCAGCTCAACAAAATCAGTAACCTTTACCAAAACCTGCCGTATTCTTCCGTCATTAGCAAATCCTAAAAGAACTTCTGAACAGGCTGTCTGATCACTCATAACTGATGACAGATGCTTGATATCATTTTCAGATACAGCGCCGTCTGGTACGCCGAGCTCAAAATAGAAGCCGAATCGTTCCTCGGCGCAAATCCTTTTTTGATTTCTCCACGCTTGTTGCCAGTCACTGCCGATTGATCCGCTAGAATCAGTCGACGGGAAAAGTTTTTGTGTCATTGCGTCAATCGCAGGACGAATATCTTCAGGAACAAGCTTCAGGAGTTCGGCGTACTGATTTCTTCTGTGGCTTTCATCCTTTCCGAGATGACGCAGGATAGAGGCCTCCTTACCAGCAAAAAAACTTTCGTTACCACTAATAGCGGAATAAAACTTAGGCGCAAAAATCCTAATCGCCTCAATCGCGATAAAATCCACCTTGTTAACGTCTTCTTTGGAAACAATAGACCAGTTTAGTCGCAAGGAGCCGATATACCGTTTGATGTCCCGTACGGTCTTAAAAAGACTGTCGAAACCCGCATATCGCACTTCTTCCCAATGTTTTTCGTCTTCACCCTCAAGCTTTACTTCACCATACACCGCACGAATACTCTCATCTAAGTCCTTGAAAAGGATGCTATTTAAACCCTGTCGGCCAGGTGTGGGAAGCGTAAAGGAAACTTGAATGATTTTCTTGAGGTACTCTTCGCCTGACCAACCGTCATCGTCTAATCGCTCAGCAACGCGGTCGCGGTCATAAGCGAGAACAAAAACTGTCTTTGAAAAATTAGCGGTCATCTTGACCAATTTCATGATAAGACGCGTTTCTTCCTTGTCTAAACGATCCAAATCGTCTAGCACGATTACGATTTTTTTCGGTAATGCCTTCAGTTTAGTATCAATAGTTTTTCTTGCCTCTTGAAGGCTTTCCTCTCCGTTACTCCATATTTCCCCAAGGTTGAGTTGGGCTCCCAATAGAGAAATGGAAGGATTTACATTCACCTTTAACTTTGAGACATAGGGTTTGAAAGATTTAAAGATGTTCCGTCCCGTTGCATTTTTAACTGCATGCGACAACGATGCAAAAAAGTCCGTCAACAACTCATTTTGTCCTGTAAAGTTCCACGGGTTAAAATGAACGACAATTGAGGCATTTGATCGTTCCAGTTCTTTCAAGACTAGATTTACGAATGAAGTTTTTCCAGCTCCCCATGGCCCCTCAATACCAATGACGATACTCTCATCACCCTGATACTTGGCAATGAGTTCAGCAACTTTTAAAGCAAGCGGCCAACGCTTGAGTAAATCTTTACCTTTCTCATCGATTGGATTGTCGGGAAGAATCATAATAACGTAATGCGCCACCCATCAAAATTACTATTGATGTCTACACGGTAGGTTATAGACCTATCACCCAATGAATCACGAAATTCAGTGACTGCATATGAGTAACCATCTGGCCCTGAAGTCAGGAGACCTATGCAATACACCGCGACAAAATTATGACGTCCTTTAATAGCTTCCCGAATTTTGTTGCGAAAATATTCACCAGCTCCGTCAAAAAATACGACCAGCCATTTCCCCCGTGCATATTCTTCACCTTTTCGAATTTTATGTTCAATTGCATCAATGACCCTCTGTTCACCAGAAGGTAAGGCAGGAGCATTGGGGATTTCTAAGGCACAGACATGCTCAGTATGAAAATATTCACCCGTCCCTCGATCCACCATTAGACCATCTCCCTCTTCGTCGTCGGCGAAAGTCACGTGTCCACCGAACAACTTCTGTAGCACAGCACATAAAAGCCAATTCGCCCACGCCTCTCGGGGACGAAGAAAAAAATTCGAAATATCCCGTCCATTCCATAAATTCTTCGGATCTTTTACCATCGGCTCAAAATCTTTTAGGATAAGTTTCATGTCCTTAACCACCTTCCTAGTCGTCAAACCAGATTGTTTAGGTTTTGATTCCATATCAAATGAGGAAGTGGGGTCAGGTCTTGAATCGTAAATATGGTGGTAATGTACATCATATTCGCTCTACAAAACAAAGAACCGACACCATTACTGATGTCAGTTCCATGTGGCTCGGGGGGTGGGGCTCGAACCCACGACCCAAGGATTACACTTTGCCTTCCAGTTTCCTGAAAGAGTGGACTATATCATCATGCCAATGGCATGTAGGGCGCTTCCCGGGTCGTCAATGACGACCAAGTACTTCCTTGCGGAATAGTCTCTGAACCTTCAACCGTCCGTAGACGGAAGCTTGGCTGCTGATTCCCTTAGTCTTTCAACCTTAGGCTTCCAGCAATTCACCCTATTATCATCCCAACGTTACCGTTGGGAGCTGCGTAATGCCAGCGTGAATTTCTCGATGACAATTTGCACAGAGCAGGACACATTTATCAAGTTCGCTACGAATAGCGTCCCATGACCTGGTGTATCCCTTGGCTGATATCCCGAAACTCTTTTTTGTAGGATCTAGATGATGAACATCCATAGCCTGCAAACATCGGTCATATCCGCACACTTTGCATTTGCCACCTAGAAACTGTTTCGCCATCTCTCGTACACGCAACCGTCGTTTGGTAACGGCCCGTTTGATGGTTTCTTTACGCTCGGCATAGGTTCGTTTTTCAGGCATACCTTTTATAGTATACCGTCAAAACAGTGCCACAGTCCTTTGCTCTGCCACTGAGCTACCCCCGAATATTCCTAAACATTGGCTCAATACACTCCAAACCGGGGGTACTTTATCAAATAGAGTTTTTAATGGCAAGGTGAGCCTAGGTAATAGCCAAAATTTCGATGTTAGCTAAATTATTCCCCAAGTGCTTCGCTAGTTTATCGCCTACCACATGCCCCAAAAGGGCCGCCCCGAGTGGTGAGGTGCGAGAAATTAGTCCCTTACCAGGCGCTGTTTCAAGCGAACCTAAAATAGTGACCGTCATGGGCGCGCCATTAAATAACAAAGAAATAGTCGAGCCCACATGAACCTTTCCATCCACCTCCCTATCCTCAATCACCACCGCATTAGTAATTCTGTCTTTTAGATGTTCTATCTTTCCGTCCATTGATCTCAATGTAGATTTAGCTACGTGATAGCCAAAATTTTCTGATCTGTCCCCCATCTCGGCTAGACGCTGCACTTCAAGTAGCTGTTTTGGTCGGTCAGTCTTCACTAGACGGTCAAGCGTGCGCTTCATACTATCAAGCGCTGCTTGAGTCACGTACAAATCAGGCTCGACTACTTTCTTTAGAGTTTCTGAACGACGCGTAGGAACACGCATATTAGAAAGTGACTCGAATTCCTGAAAGCGTCACCCCAGACTTCACCACCGTAAAAGGAGTCTTGAGACCGTGCTGCGGCGCGTGCTCAATAACGGAAGATTCAAGGAACAAGGCGTTACGTTCGTCAGTATCTTCGGCGAGTTTTGAGGCAATGTTCACTGGAGAGCCGGCAATCTGCTCCTTGCCCTCCCCCATATCAAACAGCAAAACGTCTCCGGACACGACGGCAATGTTACAGGTAAGTTCCGCTTCTTTCGCTGCCGCGTGGAGGGCGATGGACAAGTCAACCGCTTCGCTAGAACTCTCAAGCGTAATAATCATGAGCGAACCGTTCGCACTAACTAGATTTGCGCTGTACTTGCGCAACACTTCATTCATGAGAGAGTTTGTGGCTACCCCTTGGGCCAGCTGGTCGAGGAGCAAAGGTTCATGCTCGTGGAAAACTCGAACCAAAACTACCGTTCGCGCAATAAGCCGCTCTTTTTCAAGAGCCGTAACCGCCTCCGGATTACTCGCGTCTAACTTCCGTAGTGCCTCCGCGAAACCCACATCAAACGGCG
>CAYGEQ010000047.1:0-5559 GCA_964348985.1 uncultured Gammaproteobacteria bacterium
ACACTATGACCACTACGTCAAAGGTATCAAGCATGCGGATGATATCGACTGTGATACCCACGTCCCAATCCCCTTTCTTCTGACCTGACTCGTATTCCAGTAATTCTTTTGTATTCACTTCGATGCCTGATTTGTGCAAGGCTTCGAAAAAAGGCAATTCGTCACCAGTTTTAGTAGAAATTGTGTAAGCCACGGCCCGGATAAGTTTTTGATTACCGGTGGCGGCCTTTACAATGTTCCCGTAGTTAACTTTACTCCCGTAAATGTTGCGCGCACTGTAGTACATGTTCTGTACGTCTATAAAAACCCCCACTCTCCGATTCGAAAAATCTAACATAGATATAAAAACGTGATTAAGTTTTGAAAAACCGACCTAGACACCAACGGTGCGGAGGTCGGTTTTTCGTTTTATTACTTCTTCAATCCAAGCTCTTCCAGAATGGTCCGGTAAGCAGCTTCGTTTTCGCGCTCAAGGTACTTGAGGAGGCGGCGGCGTTCCGCAACCTTCTTAACAAGTCCACGGCGGGAGCTGAAATCCTTACGGTGAGTCTTCAAGTGGTTAGTCAGTTCTTTGACCTCTTCCGTGAGGATAGCGATCTGAACCTGAGGAGAACCAGTGTCTGACTCATGCGTGCGGAACTTCTTAATGAGCTTCTCTTTCTTAGTCTTCTCGAGCATAGCAGTATAAATGATGCGATTGTCTCAGTAAAAGGCTTGCTCAAGCCATAAACCGGGGCGAACGCTGGATAAATAGCACAGAAGAAGTGTAGCTAAAGCTGGCTAAATTGTCAAAAAAGAAGAACCCCACGCCAAGCGGCATGGGGTCCAGACGTGAGGCACGACGCGAGGCTGTTAGAAGCCCTTTGGGCCCATTTGAGCCATGACTTCCAGCATGCTGCTGTAGCCAGCCAGGTCTTGGTGGGTTGGGCGAACGGCCCTGGTAGGAGCTGGCGGCGGCCTGCTCTCATCGAACCGGTCGGATTCCGGCCAGTCGAAGGGGTTCACCCTCGGGCTATCTGGCGGGTTCTGTGGGGTTTCCGGCACTTGTACCTCCGGCGACTTGGGGGTTGGTTCGATGGGCGGACAGACCGGATAAGTGAAAGTCAGACCAACGTCGGTCCCAAATTCCTGCTCAAAGTCCGCTTCAATGCCAGAGTAGACGGAGAGTTCACGTCTGGCGGTTGGTAGGAGACGGCGGCGGGGTGGCTTGGCCACGGAAACTCCGGGGAGAAAGTGATTTAGCCTCTGTGCGGTTAGACACAGAGAGGAGATGATAGCTTATACAAGCCAAAAAGTAAAGTCTTGGTGGATAATGTACAATGTGCGACACAAGTGGGTGAAGAAGTGATAAAGTTGTAAAGTTATGGAGTTTTGAAGTTATGGCCAAAAACATCTTAGCTAAATACATCAAGGAATTCCTGGAATATTTAGAAATTGAACGCGGCCGGTCAGAAAAAACGGTCCGGAACTACTATTTCTATCTGACCCGGTTTTCAGAGTGGGCTAAAAACCCCAATCCGCTGGAAATTACTGGGGAAATGGTGAGAAATTACCGCCTGCACTTAAATAGAGACATTTCTGGTCGAGAAGAGGCTAATTTGAAGAAAAATACCCAGAATTACCATTTAATTGCCTTACGTTCCTTCCTCAAATACTTAGCTAAGCGGGATGTTAAGAGCATGGCGCCGGAGAAGATTGAACTCGCCAAGCAAGGAACTCGGCACGTCAGTTTTCTTGAGGCTGACGAGTTCGAGCGTTTCCGCAAAGGACCAGATAATGACCCGACGATCGTTGGTTATCGCGACAAAGCCATGCTCGAACTGTTATTTTCGACCGGCATGCGTGTGTCCGAGGCATCGACCTTGAAAATAGAAAATATTAATTTGAAGCGTGAAGAATTTACCGTGCTAGGTAAGGGCAAGAAACATAGAGTTGTTTATTTTTCAGAAGATGCGCGCCGAGCGGTCAAGACTTACCTGGAACATCGGAAAGACACATCACCCTACTTATTTGTCCGACATGACCGTGCTAGACGGTCATCAACAACCAGTCACCCGCTAACTCCCCGCTCAGTCCAGCGCATCGTCGATCGATACGCACGTGAGGCTGGCATTACCAAGCGGGTGACGCCGCATACGCTTCGTCACACCTATGCGACCGACTTGTTGCGCAACGGTGCGGACATCCGTGCGGTGCAGTCGCTCTTAGGACACGAATCGATCACGACCACACAGGTGTATACGCATATTACGGACAAAGAACTTGGACGAGTTTACAAAGAGTTTCACGATAAGAAAAAAGCTAAATAAAAGGATAAGCCCCGACGGATCGCCGTCGGGGCTTTACGTTGGGTCACGGCGTCCAGTTGAAGCCAGCGACGATGTTCGCATCGTCCGACTCGTAGTCGTACATGGGCGCCGCCCAGAACTCCAGGCCGTGAGTAATGACCCCCAGCCTGGGACCAATCCCATCAAACCGTTGGGCCAGCAGGCCGAAGGTCAGATGGTGAAACGTCCCAATGCCATGGCATGAGTACCATGGTTCCGTGCCGCCAGCTTCAGCTGTGGCTAGGAACTCGAAGACGTCACTCTTCTTCATGATGTGCATGGCGCCACGGAGTGGCATCTCATGCGTGGTGAGGCCAAAACTGGCGTTCACCGACCACCCATGGGAGTGGAAGGTTGGTCCAAACAGCACCTCACCGTGGGTCGGGCTGACGTGAGTCAGAACAGCGACGCCGAAGTGTTCGGCTAAGCGTTGCTCGGCTTCGAACTTGATCCGCTCTTCGACTTCAGCCTGCGGCAGGCTAAAGGCCGCATCCACCTTGAGGTGGATGGAGTCTCCTCCTTCACCAGCCAGCACTAGGCCGGACAACCAAATGAGCATCTAAGTACCCCCGCACTGTAGAAAAACGTGATTCACATAGCGCACAATACAACAGGGTGCCTTGTAACTATTAGTTCGTCAATCAGTCACGGGGGACGGTTAGAAAGTTAGTGGCGGGTGTTACCTTTTTTCTAGTTTTACGTAATAGTAGAGGCAAGCGCCTGTGAAACAACAAGCCGAAGAATTAATCAGACGAGCCGGGAACGGAGAGGCGGAGGCCTTTGCCCAGCTTTATGATGTTTATTTGCCGAAGATTTATGGCTACGTTTATTACCGCGTTCAGCACAAAGAGACCGCTGAAGATTTGGTCTCGCTCATTTTCATCAAGGCTTATGAAGAGCTGACCGGTTATGTGTCGGCTCGAGGTACATTCTCTGCTTGGTTGTACCGGATTGCGCATAACGTGGTGATTGATCACTACAGAGCCAGACAGACCTCTACTCCGCTCGAGGACGTCTGGGATGCCCTTGCTGACGGCACTGATATTCCCAGAGATTTGGATGTGCAAGCTAAACTGCAGGATGTGGAGAAAATTGTTTCAGCCTTACCAAGCGCTCAGCGTGAGTTGCTCCTCTTGAGAGTTTGGGATGGTTATTCTTATGCGGAGATAGCTGAGTTGACCGGTAAGTCAGAAGCGGCTTGCAAGATGGGCGTGTCACGAGCCTTGTCTACGCTTAGAGCCTCCTTACCCTTACTAACTTTCCTCTCGTTCTTAATTCCGCCCCACCTATGGATAGCCCACTAAACTTGGACCAGCTGATGCTAGAGCTTGAAGAGCTAGATCCGGCCCTTAAAGAAAACCGAGCCGAAGTGAAAAATGCTTTAGAAAAACTTTTGCTCGCTAAGCCTGATATCACTATTGACGATCGCTTTGTGCAGACACTCAGAACCAAACTAATTAAACAGTCTAAAGTTACGTCTAAGTCTTTCTATATGCAGCTCAAACCGTTATTCATGTCACTTTCAGCAGTGGGCGCGGTTGTGGTCTTGCTGGTTGTGGCCACCCAGTTGCCATCTAAAACACCCGGCGGGCTAATCATTGCGCTTGAGGACGGTGCTTTTGGCGAGTTTGGCGTTACTGATCGGAACTCGGTTTCACCCGCGTCCTTATCTGTACAGGGCGCGGGCGGCGGGGGTGAGTCAGGCAATAACGCAGTTTCATCTGACATGAATAAAATGATGATCGCGCCAGAAAATTTCACTAACTACGTGTACGTTTATAAGGGCGAGATGCCCGAACTGACAGAAACTGAGCTAGCAATTTACAGACGCGTTAAGGGCTTTGGGGCGAATAGCACGGCTATCACCGCCCTGAAAAATTCAACCGGCGGTTTAATGGATTTGAGCCGGTTGTCTAACCCTGATTTGCAGTCATTCGCTATCTTAGAAAATAGAGAGTTTGGCTACAGCCTAAACGTTGATACTAAAGAAGGCAGCGTTTCCATGTATCAGAATTATTCGCGCTGGCCTACTACCTATGACCAGGCGCCTTTGACTGCTAGTGACATTCCAGCTGACGCTGATGTCATCGGTATCGCCAACTCATTCCTAGAGTCTTACGGCATTGCTCGTTCTGGCTATGGAGAGCCAAGCGTACAGAACCAGTGGCGGAGTCAGATGCCGATCATCATGGAAGATAAAACCGAACCAGCTTTTTATGCTCCAGAGGTATTAACGGTTGTCTATCCCGCTTTGGTTAACGGCTCTGTCACTTATGACGAGTCTGGCAATCCTCAGGGGCTGTCCGTAAACGTGAATGTTCGTCTAAGAAAGGTTGATAGTCTCTGGAACTTATCCGGCCAAACTTATCAGTCTTCTAACTATTCGGCCGTGACGGATGTAGAGAAAGTGAAGGCCTTGCTTAAGCAGGGCGGACTTTACGGTTATATCTCACCAGAGGCCGCGAATACGGTTGAGCTAGAGGTAGGCGCGCCTACCCGAATCCTCATGCGAACCTGGATGCAGAATCCAGACTCAAATGAAGGTAGTGATGTGTATGTTCCAGCCCTTCGCTTTCCAGTCATCACCGAGCGTCCAACTGACGGCTCTTATATGAGAGACGCTGTGGTGGTGCCGCTCATCAGTGAGCTGATCACTCCAGCAATTAGTGACCCTGGCTTCCCAACGCTTATGGTGCGCTAGCCTACTAAGTAAAAAATCTCCCGAACGGGAGATTTTTTATATGGATACGAACTTCATTGGATCGGGAAACAGTTTTTTGAGCGAATCCAGTTCTTCCGGCCGGCCGTAACCGTCGAGGTCTTGAAGACTGTTCTCAAGAAGCGCGTGATAATGGTTAAGGTCGATTACTTGTACGTGTAAGTGAGGAAACCAATCGCCATTGTATGGTGGGAGCCCAACGCGTCCGATAATTGAGCCGGTTTCTAGTTTGTCGCCAACTGCAACATTGAGTTGCTGGTCGAGGTGCGCGTAGAGCATGACGACGTTCGTTCCCGGTTCCTGAATAACGACTCGCGTCCCCCACCCATGCTCTTCTGGGTAGTCGTTGTCTATTCGAATAATTGTCGCAGGTTGGTTGATCGCCACGCTGGTCCCGGCCGGAACATTGAAATCAACGCCGAGGTGAATGTATCGTTGGTCCTGGTCGAGATAACTTCCCCGCCAGAGTGTGCTTCGATTTTCAAGATAGCCGCCATACGAAAAATCGACCCC
>CAYGEQ010000048.1:0-5501 GCA_964348985.1 uncultured Gammaproteobacteria bacterium
GTTTTGGCGTATAGTAGGGGGTAAATATGTCCCAATTAGCCAGGAATACGTTCCTTTTAACGGCGGCGTCTGTAGGGCAGAAGGCCATTGCCTTTATCTATTTTGCGGTCATTGCTAGGACTATAGGGGAGGAAGCAACTGGTTCTTATTTTTTGGCTCTGGCCCTGACTACTACTTTGGGGGCTTTAGATGATGTGGGGCTGACGTCTGTTCTGGTGAGAGAGGTAGCCAAGGATAAGCTGAAAGCACTGGAGTACGTGAGGAACGTGATAGGCAATAAGCTGTTGCTCATTCCGGTGACGGTCATTCTGGCGTTCATCGCGCCTCGACTCCTCGGCTTCAGTGCCGAAGCTATTGCGCTGACGCAGATTGCGGTGTTCGTGATGTTGCTTGATACCGTCTCTTTGTCCATGTACGGAGTACTTCGAGGGTTACAGAATTTGAAATTCGAATCGTTGGGAATTTTCGTTGGTCAATCATTGACCACGTTAGTTGGAGGACTGGCGCTTTACATGGGAACTCATGATTTGAGGTGGTTGATTGTGGCGTTGGTTATAGGCAGCGGCTGGAATGCGTTGTTTGCCACTTATAACGTTATACGAAGACTTGGGATTCAGGCTTTGAGGCCAAGTTATTCCATGGGCTGGAAGCCGCTTAAGATGGCCAGCATGTTTTTTGTCTCGGCAATATTCGTGAAGATTTATTCTTACGTTGATTCGTTCACCTTGAACATGGTTCTGGGAGCGGGCGCTGTGGGCGTATATGCCGTGGCCTACAAGCTCACGTATTCATTCCAGTTCTTGCCGTTGGCGTTTATTGGCGCTCTGTATCCAACCATGAGCGCGCAGGCGAGTAATCCTGAGAAACTCAAGCAGACTCTGTTGTCGGCTATTTGGTACTTGTCACTCTTGGCGGCGCCCGTAGTTTTTGGTCTGTTCGCATTGGCGCCGGAGATTATTAATTTCTTCTACGGTGCCAAGTTTTCAGCAGCGGCGCCCACGCTCCAGATTCTTGTCTTCGCCCTACTATTTATCTTCTTGGACTTTCCCATTGGCGCCTTGCTTAACGCCACCGGTAGACAGGCCACTAAGACCGGCATTATGGGCGTGACCATGGTGATTAATTTAGTGGCCAACCTTTTGCTTATTCCAGTTATTGGCATTCCTGGGGCTGGTGTTTCGGCACTGCTGTGTTTTTCCTTTATGTTCTTGGCTGGGCTCTATTTTATTCGTAGCTCGGTTGAAGTTACTTTATATGACATCTTCACTTACGCCGGTGGATCAATTGCGGCGGGCGGCGTGATGTCAGCTGTGGTTTTAGTGGCCAAAGAGTTTATGCCCTGGTTTGCCACTATTCCGCTGGGCGCCTTAGTTTTCTTTGGAGTAGCTTTTGCCACCAAATCGCTAACGGTTAGTCACTTGAAATCATTCGCTCGAATTTTGCCGGGCATGAGACAAAACGGAGTTAAAGAGGAGATAGCTGAAGTATGAGGCGAGTAACTATCCCAACTCTGGAAAAAGCGGGGGCACGCGGAGGGATTGCTCGCTATATTGACGCGATTGTTTCAACTTATCCAGGGGTGAAGGTTGAGCATATTGTTGAGTCCTCGTACAGAAATATTTTTTCAGTTTTCCGGGCAACTAAAGAGTCTACGGACGTTTATTTTATTCACGAGGTTTTGCCGATCGGCACGGTGGCGTGGCTGCTTAGAAAGCCATACATCATTTTTTTGCACGGCAAGGATTTTGATTTAGCGAGACGGAACGCCTGGAAGCGATGGCTGACGAAGAGAATTCTGAGGGGAGCGGAGCGCGTGGTGGCGAATTCCGAAGCCTTAAAGGCTGAGGTCGAGGATTTTAAGGGCCGAGACATGGCTCGGCCCGTACTTCGGATTTATCCCCCCGTGGGGGATGCGCTGGTGGAGGCATCGAAGGGGACAAGAAAAGGCAAAGGCTGGACGGATCTTCGCGACCTTGCGAAATTGGCGGCGGGAGCGATGGGGATGCCAATAGCCACCACCTCTAGGCCCCTCCTGGCGTCGGGGACTGGCCCAGTGCAGCTCCTGACAGTGGCCAGGCTGGTAGAACGCAAGGGTCACCTGAAGGTCTTAAGCGCCATGACCAAGCTTGCGAACACTAAGTACACCATTGTAGGCGATGGCCCGATGAAGGAGACAATTAAGCAGAGAGTAACTGAGCTGGGACTGACTGAGAGAGTGACGTTTATTTCGGATGCGAATGATGAGACGTTGCCGGACATTTATGCGGACGCAGATATTTTTGTGATGCCAGCTAGTCAGTCGGTGACCGATAGGGAGGGCTTCGGTATTGTGTACTTGGAAGCTAACTTGTTCGGCCTGCCAGCGGTTGGTACACGTACAGGGGGAGTGGCTGAGGCGATAGTTGACGGGAAAACGGGGGTGCTGGTTGATGACAATGATGATGATCTAGTGAGAGGATTGAAAGTGTTGATCGACAGCCCTGAGCTACGAGCGTCCATGGGCTCACGCGGGCGGGTGAGGGTGCTCGAGAACTTTACTAGGGAGGAGCAGATGGGGAAGATGAGACCAATGCTGGAGGGTAATAAAGGGTTATAGAAGGTTATAAAGGTATGAAGCCATTAATTTCAGTCATCATTCCAACCTATGAGCACGCTGAGACCATCTCGGCCTGTTTAGATTCAATCTTCAATCAGACGTATAAGACTATTGAGGTGATAGTGGTGGACGATGGCTCGACGGATAAGACCCAGGAGGTTTTAAAAAGCTACGAGGGCAAGATTATTTCTGTTAAGCAAGAGAACCAAGGATCTAACCCAGCCAGAAATAGAGGACTTAAGGAGGCGCAGGGGGAGTTTGTAATTTTTGTAGACGCTGATGTCACCATGGATCCGGACATGCTAGAAAAGATGATGAGAGCACTTGTTGAGCACCCAGAAGCGAGCTATGCCTATTCTGGATTTACTTTTGGCTGGAAGACTTTCAGAGGGATACAGTTTAGTAAAGAGAAATTGCGACAGATGAATTACGTGCATACCACATCACTAGCTCGGCGGGCTGATTTTCCAGGATTCGATAATCAAATTAAGCGTTTGCAAGATTGGGACGTGTGGTTGACTGCGCTCGGCAGAGGTAAGACTGGAATATTGGTACCGGGTGTGCTTTTCCGTGTGGCGATTGCTGGCACGTCTAGGATTGGTTCAGCTTGGCTACCCAAACTGGCTTACAAAATTCCCTGGAACTTTTCGCCCTGGAAGCCGGTGGGTATTAAGAAGTACGAAGCTGCGCGTGAGATAATCGCAAAGAAGCATAACCTGCCAGCCTGAGAGTTGTATCCACCCCGAGGTCACGAGGGATAGGGCCCACTCTAAATTCTCAAATGAAATTCTATCCCTCCTGGCGTCGGGATGGAGAAACGAAATAGTCTATGAACACCCAACTACGAGATGTAACTATAGTCATAGTCACTTACAAAACAGATCCAGCGGTCTTGCGTACTTGTTTTATGAGTTTGGCCGCAGCGTATGATGTCAATTTCGACGTGGTAGTTGTAGACAACGCGAACGATAAGCAGATGCCCAAGTTTGTTCATGAGATTCTGCCAGAGGCACAGGTGATAGTGAACGCCGAGAACCGGGGATTCGCAGCCGCGGTGAACGTGGGACTCAGACAATGCACTGGCCGTTATGCTTTATTGCTAAACCCAGATACGAGCGTGCCACCGGGGGTGATGAAGAAAATGATTGCCCATTTGGATGAGGACAAGGAGGTAGGGATTGGCAGCTGTGTTATCAGATATCCAGATGGTTCGCATCAGGAAAGTATTCGTCGGTTCCCGACGATGAAAGACCAGTTGGCCATGTTATTTAAGTTGCCGCACGTGTTTAAACACTTGAAGGTAGTCGACCATTACATGATGCGTGAGGCTGATCCGTTTAAGACCCAGGACGTAGACTCCATCATGGGCGCATTTATGTTTATTAGGCGTGAGGTAATGGAGAAGATTGGTTTGCTCGACGAACGGTATTTTATTTGGTTTGAGGAGGTGGACTACTGCAAGATGGCCGTTGATGCTGGATATAAGGTTAGATCATACGGTGATTGTGAGATCATTCATCACAAAGGGCATAGTTTTAACAAAGTGGCGACGATTAGAAAGCAGAAGTGGATTAGGCAAAGTTTGCGGAAGTACATGAAGAAACATCATGGGCTAATTCCGTGGCTAGTCTTATGGGGGTTGACCCCGGTGTTTATTAAACTTGCTTATATTTCTGCTTGGCTTAAGAAAGGCTAATTATCTCCTATGGAATTTCTACTTATTGCCGTTGGTATCTCTCTGATCGTTTGGGTGATTTTTACCTTCAACATCCTGATCAGAAATAACAATCGAACCAAGAATGCGTTGTCGGATATAGATGTACAGCTCAAGCGCCGGTATGACCTGGTGACAAACTTGGTTGAGACTGTGAAGGGCTATCAGCAGCACGAGGCCTCTGTCCTTGAAGAAGTGACGCTCGCAAGAACCGCGGCTATAGGGGTACAGCGTGACGGAGTAGCTGCTCGAGCGGCGGCAGAAATGGCGTTGTCTCAGGCCTTGACCGGTTTCTTTGCGTTGGCCGAGGCTTATCCGGATCTGAAGGCATCAGAAAACTTTAAACTGCTCCAGCAACAGTTAGTGGCATTGGAAGATGACATTCAGTCCGCTAGAAAGTATTACAACGCTTCAGTCCGTGAGATGAATAACGCCATCCAGGTATTTCCGGCCAGTCTTATTGCTTCTGCTTTCGGGTTTAAGTCTTCTGAGTTCTTTGGAGCACCAGAGCACGAAAAACAATCCGTTGTAATTTCCTTTAATAAGTAATATGTTTTTCCGCCGACTGCTAATTGTACCAATGCTCGCGCTTGGTTTGACGTTTGCCGGTTCAGTTCAAGCAGCGGAAGAAGTGATTGAGAGTTTTAATTCGTCCATTGCTATTAGCGAGGACGGATCTGTTCGAGTGACGGAGACAATTGACTACAACTTTGGAGACGAGGCGCGGCACGGTATCTTTAGATACATTCCGTTAACGGCTGTAGACGGGCCGGATATTGGCATTACGGTTAATAGCGTAAAAAATGAAAGCGGCCAGCCGTATCACTACGTAGAATCAATGGACGATGGTGTACTGAATATAAAAATTGGCGACGCTGATGTGTTTGTGACCGGCAATAAGACTTACGTAATTGATTACACCGTCATTAATGCTATTCGACCATTTGAAGATCATGACGAGTTGTATTGGAACGTGACAGGTAATGGTTGGCCGGTGGCTATTAAGCGCGCGCAGGCCGAGGTGACTGTTCCCGGCACCGACACAGATATTCAGGTGGCTTGTTTTACTGGATCTTCGGGCAGTACGGAGAGGAACTGTTTCGCGGGCGGTAATCTTGGGGGAGTTGAAGCAAATACGACTCAACCGTTGGGCGAGCATGAGGGCTTAACGGTTGTGGTTGGTTTCCCGCT
>CAYGEQ010000049.1:0-5255 GCA_964348985.1 uncultured Gammaproteobacteria bacterium
CGCGTCAAAGCCCGCCGCGAAGCCATTATCGGTATTGACATCCAGGCCACGCCTCCCGGAAAACGTCTCAAGGCTTTGAACTTGTTGTCAGGTGGTGAACGGGCATTAACCTCGATCGCTTTACTGTGCGCCATTATGGCGACTAACCCGTCACCTTTTGTGGTGCTAGACGAGGTTGATGCAGCGCTCGACGAGGCAAACACCGTGCGCTTCGCAAATATTTTGAATGAGCTTAGGGAAAGAACCCAGTTTATTGTGGTGACGCATAACCGAGCAACTATGGAGAAAGGCGATACCCTTTATGGCGTTTCTATGGGAGGTGACGGAGTAAGCAAATTATTATCAGTGAAGATAGAGGATGTGGTGACAGACGGCGCTCGCAGATAAAAGAAAAAGTCCGTCGCCACGAGGGGAGACGGACTTCAGGGACGAACGACTTTCAGGTGACCGAGATCACCTTTAGCACCAGCCCCAAACGGGCTTCTTGGCGCTGGATCGCATGGTAGCTGATTCGGCCGTTGTGAAAACGCAGGTACACGGTGAGGCCATCATCGGTCACGGTTGAGCTCATGAACCTGGCGAAGTTCGTGTTCATGGGCGACAACTTCTGAGACAGGGCCAAGAGCAAGACGGCGGTCAGCGTGGCCGCATCCGGGACCAAACTCCCGTTTTTTTCCTCCTGTCCGCTGTTCGGGCAGGGGTGGAGGTCACAGCCAATCCAAGCCGGCGTGGCCGGGGTGGTGAACCAGAGCTGTTCCTTGAGACCGGAGGTGGTTTCAACCAGCGGGTGACGACGATTGTCACTGAACGCTTGCATGAACCAGCTCGGGCTCAGGCTGGGCATGGGGAACACCAGCTGACGCCGGCCCTTAGTGAGCAGCTTTTGGGGAACGTTAACCGTGGGGATGGTCATAGTGCCATGAGCCAGCCGGAGTGCGGCCGCGGTCTCATGACCAACCACGATGGTCGGGCTGGCTAGGCGGAGGGAGTGGCGGAAGAAGTCGGGGGAGTTGAGGTCTGCGGGCTGCATCAGGGCCTCCTGGGGAAAGATGCGGCAGGAACCTTAGCTGAAAAATTGACTTTAGTCAATCATTGTGCGCATAATGAGCCCTTATGAAACCCGTCCGCTACCACGACAAGAAAACCGAAAAAACCTCTTGGGAACCAATTGCCAAGCAATACGGGAAGAAGATCCAAGAAGAGGGGTCTTTTCAGACGGAAGTAGTTTTTCCTGGTGCTTTGCGTCTTCTGTCCCCTCGAAAGGACAAGAACTATTTGGATATCGCTTGTGGCGAAGGTTCATTTGCCAACATGATCGCTAAAGTAGGTGCTAAGGTAATTGGTTTTGATATTTCTTCGAGCCTGATTAAGGACGCCGAGCGCAAGAATATTTTGGGCGCTCAGTTCCGGGTAGCGAACGCTAAAGACTTCGCCCGTTACTTTGAGCCTAAGAGCTTTGACGGCGCGGTTTGCATCTTGGCCCTCCAGAACATTAATGACCTAGCGGCAACTATTGGCGACGCTGGTAAGGTTTTGAAATCTGGTTCACCGTTTGTAATTGTGCTTAACCATCCCATGTACCGCATTCCCAAGCAGACAGGTTGGGGATGGGATATGGAGCGTTTGCTTGAATACCGCCGTGTAGACAGCTACATGACTGAGAACGAAATTCCTATCACTGCTAATCCAGGACGCGGTTCTCAGAGCGCTGTCACTTTTTCCTATCACCGTCCACTTCAGGCCTATATGACTGAATTGGCCAAGGCTGGATTCGTCATCGACAACATTGAGGAGTGGATTAGTAACAAAGAGAGTGACTTTGGTCCTCGAGCGAAAGCTGAGAATCGCGCCCGCAAGGAGATTCCTATGTTTATGACCCTTCGTGCTCGCAAGGTATAATGGTGCGGTATGAAAAAAGTGATTTATGAGAAGTTAGTTCGTGATGGGGTGCCGGAGTTTTTGACCAAAATTAATAAAGCCTTTGAAGTCCGCCAGATGCCGGATGATGAGCTGTTTGAGCGGGAGTTGCTCCGTAAGATTATTGAGGAGGCCGAGGAGTTGAGCATTGCCCAGGGTAGAGATTCCATCATTCAAGAGATAGCTGATCTCCTTGAGGTGATTGATGCCTTAAAGGCGCGAAACGGTATTACGGATGCTGAGGTGACTGCCGCCAAGGCTGACCGGGTCATGGCCCGAGGCGGTTTTGCTGAGCGGATCATGCTTTTGTGGAGCGAAGATGATGGTTATGAAGCTGGCAAGATGACCCCTGCAAAGACATAGAAAAAATCGCATCTACCTGTAATAGGGGATGCGATTTTTTTGATGCAGATATTATCGTGATAATATTAAGCTAATATTATTAGCCGACTATATGGTAATGGGAAGAAGCGAGCGTGGAGGTATGACCAGCCCAGCTGGCCGGGAAAGACCATACCAAATGCCTAAAAGAGAGGCCGGAAATACTGAGGTGCCAGAGTATGTTCAGGAGGCAGAAGATAGGGAGTTGGAGGCGATTATACAGACTATTTTTAACAAAGCAGCACCGCCCGAGAGAACGGATTTGAAACGTTTTGAGGGTACGGCTAAAGAGGAGATAAGGTATCTTGAGGCATATAATGCCCTTTTGGATAGACGAGACTTGGAAGCCTTTCAGGCGAAGGTTGCCGAGGCTCATCAGGAGTTTTTGGCTGTCCGTGAGGGCACGCAGCGGGCGCGACAGGGTCGTCAACGGCAAGCCGCTTAGGGCTTTTTTGCCCCTACAGGCCTTGACAAACATAGTGACGGAGCGTAGCCTTCCGGCATTAATCCGTTATCTTCGCTATGTTAACCATTCGCCTCTCTAGAACCGGTAAGAAGAAGCAGCCTTACTATCGCATTGTTTTGCAGGAAAAGACTCGTGATCCATGGTCTCCAGCTATTGAGGTCCTTGGAACCTTGAACCCACGTCTTGATAGAAAGGACGCAGTTCTTGAGAAGGAGAGAATCGCTTTCTGGCTTGCTAAGGGCGCTCAGCCATCTGATACTTTGAACAACTTGTTTATTGATCACGGTCTGGTAAAGGGTGACAAGCGCAACAAGATCACTATCACGGAAGCACGCAAGAAGAAGATAGCCGCCGCTGTTCCAGCTGCACCAAAGGCAGCATAGTGCTATACTGACCCCTGTAAGAATCTGAATTAACTAGAGATTATGGAGTTTGACCAGCAGTTTGTTGAGACTATCGTGAAGGCTTTGGTAAACAAGCCAGAGGAGGTGAAGAGTGATCGTAAGGTAGACGAACAGGGCGTACTCATCACGGTGCACACCGCCGCTGAGGACACCGGTTACGTGATTGGAAAGGGTGGTAAGACTGCCGTGGCTATTCGCACGCTCTTGGCCACGCTCGGTGCGAAAGCTAACATGCGCATCAGCTTCCGCATTGATGCTCCGGAGAACGGTACCCGCCGCCCACGTCAGGAAGATCCTATGGGAGATTCCGGCATGAGCGCTCCGGCCAGCGTTCCTCCTGCAGACGACATGTCTGTCGATTCCCTCACCTTCTAAGATTGAACCCAGGCGGGGCTGAAAGGCCCCGTTTGTGTTTGCGAAAGTTCTGGTTTTAATGTAGTATCATCCGTTCTATGAAACGCTTTGATGTCATCACCATTTTTCCTGAAGTAGTCGCTCCATATACGGAGGCGAGTATTTTGGGTAAGGCGCAGAAGAAGGAACTGATTAAGATAGAGGCGCATGACTTGAGAAGCTACTCGACGGACTCTCATAAGAAGGTAGACGACACTCCGTATGGCGGGGGAGCGGGGATGGTGATGGCCGTCCAGCCGTTCGACGCAGCTGTGGCTGCGGTGAAAGGGCTTGGCGGCGCCAAGCCCTTACACCAGAGGGTGATTCTGACCTCGGCCTCTGGTAAGCGATTCACGCAGGCCGACGCTAAGAGACTGGCCCAGTTCGATCAAGTTATTTTTCTGTGCGGACGATATGAGGGGGTCGACTACCGAGTCGAAACGGATATCGCCGATGAATCCCTATCTATTGGTGATTATGTACTAACTGGAGGCGAGCTTCCATCGCTAGTGATGATTGATGCCATCGCTCGGCAGATTCCAGGAGTATTAGGGAATGAAGATACTCTGAAAGAGGAGTCTCATGGGGACGATTCCATGCTGGAATATCCACAATTCACTAAGCCACCTGAATATCTGATGCATGGCAAGAAGCTGGCTGTACCGGAGATTCTCTTGTCTGGGGACCACGGGAAGATAAAAAAATGGCGAATTGCTCAGCAAAAAAAGTCTGCGTAAGCGGACTTTTTTTCATCCCCAGTTACGGAACCCCCCGTCCTTGACAGGTTTCCTGCACTCCATTAAACTTGCGCTCGTCGCTGGAAAACCTCAAACGGTTGATCCGCGGGAGACCTTTCACAACTGAATAAACCAACCATACGAATCAAGAACAAGCAATGAACAATTGCGTGATCACAACGTCTATCACTAAAAAAGTCCTGGGGTAAAACCCAGGCAACCGCAGATACTCTTCCTTCGGGAAGAGCAATTCTTACTGAGAGTTTGATCCTGGCTCAGGATGAATGCTGGCGGCGTGTCTAAGGCATGCAAGTCGAACGGACATCATTAAGTAGCAATACAAGGTGATGTTAGTGGCAAACGGGAGCGTAACACATTGGTAACCTACCTCGCACTCGCGAATAACTACTGGAAACGGTAGCTAATACGCGATATTATTACCCTCTCTTATGAGTAGGTAATGAAAGATTTATCGGTGCGAGAGGGACCTATGGTCCATCAGGTAGTTGGCGGGGTAATGGCCCACCAAGCCTATGACGGATACCAGGCGCGAGAGCGTGACCTGGCTCATTGGAACTGAGACACTGTCCAAACACCTACGGGTGGCTGCAGTCGAGAATATTCCGCAATGCACGAAAGTGTGACGGAGCGACGCCGCGTGTCGGATGACGGCCTTCGGGTTGTAAACGACTTTTATCAGGGACGAATTTTGACGGTACCTGAAGAATAAGGGGTTGCTAACTCTGTGCCAGCAGCAGCGGTAATACAGAGACCCCGAGCATTATCCGGATTTATTGGGCGTAAAGCGACTGTAGGTGGTTTCGTAAGTCATTTGTTAAATCTTCAGGCTCAACCTGGAGGCTGCAGGTGATACTGTGAGGCTTGAGTATGGGAGAGGCAGACGGAATGCCCGGTGTAGCGGTAAAATGCGTTAATATCGGGTAGAACACCAAAGGC
>CAYGEQ010000050.1:0-4341 GCA_964348985.1 uncultured Gammaproteobacteria bacterium
GTCATGCCAAGCGCCTCCAACATCTCTTTAGCTTCCTCCGGTGGAAGACCAGCTAGCTCAGCCTCGATCTTCACAGAAATAGGCACTGCGAGTCTATTCGGACCGAGTGGTGAAACCCAATTTGGATCCTTTGCTGACTCCTCATCAGAGTTAACCACGTAAAGAATTGGCTTGTTCGTCAGTAATTGGATAGTCGAAACCGCTTCTTGCTCATCATCTGTCAGCTCAACAGACAAGGCCATCTTGCCCTGGCTTAGTACATCAAACCACTTCTGCAGTGCAGATGCCTGAGGTGCCAAATCAGCATTCTTCCCGCCCTTCATCTTGTTATTTACGTTGTCGAGCAACTTCTGAACTGTTGCATGATCAGCCATGGCTAGTTCAAGCTCAATCACCTCAACGTCGCGGGACGGATCGACACTCCCGTCAACATGAATCACGTCGTCATTCTTAAAAGAGCGGACCACATGCACAATCATGTCCACCTCTCGGATATTCGCCAAAAACTTGTTGCCGAGGCCTTCACCTTTGTGTGCCCCCTTCACGAGTCCCGCAATATCGACAAACTCAATAGCCGCCTTAATCTTCTTATTGGTTTTAGAAATCTCGGCTAATACATCAACTCTTGGGTCCGGTACTTCTACTACCCCGACGTTCGGCTCGATAGTACAGAAAGGAAAATTAGCGCAGTCTACCTGCTTTTTTGTAAGGGCTGTGAAAAGGGTCGACTTTCCCACGTTTGGGAGGCCAACAATTCCGACGTTTAACATAGTGACGAAATACTACCCAATAATAATAAAACACGCCAATCTAGAGGGCTAACTACGGCGTAACGATTGGGGCCACTGGCAAACCTTCGCCCTCCACTGGTGGGGTGGACTCAATAGGTTCTGGAATAACCGGAGCGGGTGCCGTACCGGACGTTTTCAATTTTTCTAACCGAGCCTTAACTGTTTCTTTGTCAGAATTAGTCTTCAACAATTCCTCGACCAAACTAATGGCCTCACTTTTTTTACCTTGAGCCTCATAGGCTACAGACAAATACCACAGTACGTTTTCATTTCTTGGGTCTAAAGCCTGAGCTCGCTCTAACTCCGTAGCTGCTAAATCATTCTTGCCCTGACGAAGGTAAAGAAGTGACAGCTGAATACTGACACCAACATCCTTGGGATTAATAGCTCTAGCCACCTCCATATTCTGAACTGCACCAGCTAGATCACCTTTTCGCTCAGCCACAAAAGCTAAGTAATATCGAGCCGCTGGATAATCGCTCTTAAGTTCAATTGCCTTGCCGAGCGCCTCACTGGCTCTGTTTAAGAACTCGGCCTGCGCATCCCGAGCCTTAGTCGCGACTGCCTCATCATCCCCGCTGACTAACGGATTTAATAAATCCACGCGCACTATATACACACGAGCTAAATCAACCAGATATTTAGGGTTCTTAGGCGCTAACTCAGTGGCCTTCAAGCAAGCATTAACAGCGTGATCATTAGCGCCCTCCACCACGGATGAAAACTCACGGTAAACCACACATAACATTTGCCAATTATTGACGTCATTAGGACCAACTTTGGTAGCAGCCATAGCCGAATTGATAGTAGCCGCTAAATAACTCTGGATAGCTGTAGGGTCAGCCTTGGGATCAGTAGCCGTAGCGGACGTCTGCATTAAAAGTGCGCTCGCCAGGTTTCGATAATAATTATCGTTACGAGTGTTAAGTGTAGCGGCTCTATTTAATAGGCGAATAATCTCAGCCGGTGATCGGCCTTCTCTATCCCAGGCTACAGCCTTAGCAAAGGCCAACTCCGCACCGTACCTGGTAAATGAAACAAACAGCGCCACCAAAATACCCACCGAAGCCAATAAGGCCCCAAAACTTGAAAGCAAAGCTAGTCTAGGCGAATGTCCATGCGACACACTACGGCTAGGCGGCAAAGCTAGGGCAGCTAACCAAGCACCGAATACAGTCATGAAGAAGACCGTCGTTATGGTGAAAGAGAAAAGGAAGAACGCAAACAACAACACTATGTAAGCCATGAATGGCGGCAAAACCTGCTGCCAATCGGCCTTCACTGACACCATGGCTCGCAACCCATAAAAAAGCAGAGCTGTGGGAAATAACGCAAAAGCTAACAGGCCGAACACGCCATGAGTAGCTAACATGGTGAAAAATTCACTCATGGCCACTGAAAAACGCGTGTCCCAAAATAAACTAGAGTTAAGAGCCAGTGGAGCATACTGGCTGTAATCTAGGACGAACGTCCCTGGGCCGGAACCAATTAGTGGATGTACCGCTAAAGTTTGCTCAACCACTCCCAGCGAAGCCTTGTGGTTCAAACTAACCTCCAACGGAAATTTGCCATGCAAAGGAGAAGGAATAAACAAAAACACCACAGCTAGTGATAAGAACAAGCCAGGAATCGCTAAAATCCATGTCTTCTTTAAGAGCTCCGGTCTGGCAAACACGAAAGCGAACAGAATCAGTACCGAGATAACAGTTAACATCCAGAGCAAAACGGCATCGAAAACTACCAGCAAAAAAGCGGTAAAAATAGCCGTCAAACCAAAGCCTGAACGTGCAGTCCAAGACTTAGCTGAGCTGGCCTGGTCAGCACTCGCCAAAAACCAAGCTGTCCCAAAAAAAGTTATGACTAGCAAGTAAACCGCTAAAGCAGAGGGAACACCCACCGTATTTTGAAACGGCGGCACAGACAAACCTAAAAAAGTCAGCATGGAAATACCCCCCACCACAGCTGACCCAACTAACATTGAGCTAGACAAACTCTTCCGCAAACCTTCGTCCTCCAAAAAGACTGAGCCGACTAATAATAAAACGTATAAAAAGATACCCATGAGCAAACTGGCATGTTCTTGGCCACCATCGCCCAAAAAGCTGGCTGCTTGATCAATGGAGAAAAAACTAGATAAGGCCGCCACGAACAAAAAAACCGCCGGCAGCAATAAAACAGGATGCATCTTTAGTTGCAATGATTTGGTTAACGCCAAGCCAAAGAAAGCAGTGGCCGTGATACCGGTACCTAAAACAATGAGGACAAACGCTTTATTAAAATCAAATTGATCAGACGTCCAGGGAAACATGACTAGAGGCACTAAAATTGCCGCCGTACACCAGAGAACCCTAGATAACTTAAGGAGTAGTACGCCAAAATTATGAGACATAGGCAAAGTTTATAGCGCTTATTCAACTATCTGCTCAATCACCGGCTCCGGCACTGGCTCAATCACCGGTTCAACAATTGGCTCAGTGATCAACTCAACAGGTGGCACCACATCTGTCTGGTCAGTCTCACCGGCCACCTCCGGTAAGGGAGCTACTTCCGGCAAAGACTCCGGCTCAGGCTCAGTGATGAGATCAGGTACTGACCCAGTGTCTCCTGCCGGCTCTGGAGCCAATGGCGTGACCAACTGCGGCTCATGATCTTTCTCATAAGCAATGACCAACCAATCAACCAACACACCAGTTGAACTCCCCGTATCATGAATGATGAAGCCTCCGTTAGATCTGTCCGTCACGTACACCTGACCAGTGGCCCCGCTTGGCGTAACCAAAACCCGATAAGAAGCCGTGTTAGAGATAATCTGATTAAACTGCGGATCTTCTTCAGTAAAGGTAACCACGGCCAAGCCATTTTGCAATGTACTTGTCCCAGACAGCTGGACCGTTCTGTCCGTGGTGGTGGCTGGGTAAGTATCCACCATATCTCCCATGAATGATTTAACTTGCTTAACCACCGCCCCCTTCGTCATGAAGTCGCCGTTTTCCGCAATTCGCCAAGCCCCGCCAATTCCCTCAATCAAACCAACCGACAAAATATTGCCACCGTTCATATTAAGAGCACCAGATAAATCTAGGCCACCGGCAGCTGATAAACCGGAAATAGTGTTGCTGACGTCTGGAGCTGCATTAATTCCACTGCCCGAATAATATGAAGCCCTGATAAAGGCGACCACTTGACCCTGACCGCTCGCCCAAGATTCCATAGCGTAACCAAGAATCGGGCCAGCCTTAGTAGCCTTCATGGCGTAACCCGGGGTGGAAGACGTGGTCAGCGCATCACCAATCTGAATGGCGCCGTTTTCGTCAGACACGTTGGTAGGTACTCGACCAGACAAAGCAATTGGGTACGAACCAGCCTTATACTCACCGGCCAAGAAACCTGGGCGCGTAGAAACTACACCCACTAGCTTATTATCATAGGTAGTAGTACCGGACTTTTTAACGGATTCAGCGTGCTCAGCAAAAACCACCACCTCACCAGCCTGGAGACCATCGCTTGAAGGGAACATTTCAGCGAAATCATATGAACCAACATTCCAACC
>CAYGEQ010000051.1:0-4254 GCA_964348985.1 uncultured Gammaproteobacteria bacterium
GGTGTATTCATCGATGATGCTCTAAGTTGCCATGGTCGTCGATCGGTGCTCGCTCATGCCGGATTTCAAGCGGCTATTGGGACTGCTCGCGTTATAAATGCGCTCTATGAATCTGCCAGCAAGAATAAAATCGTGAGATTATGATTTATAAACGTATCTTTCTGCTTGTATTGGATGGTTGCGGATGCGGAGAGCAGCCGGATTATAAACTCTACCATTCAGCGAAGAGTAATACGCTTAGCTCTCTTTATAGAGACACGCCTAATTTTAAGCTGCCTGCATTAGAAGGTTTGGGTTTATCGCAGTTATTGTTTTTAGGCCGCGATAATCAACGGGCGATTTATGGGAAAATGCGTGAAGTTTCAAAAGGTAATGATACCTTCGCTGGAGTTTGGGAGATGATGGGTCAACCTTTTCTCAAGCGTTTTGCAAGTCGGCATCGTGGTTTCGATGAGCGCTTGTTGGCGAGAATTCGAAAGATCCTCAATCTACGCTTAATAGGCAATCGTTATATTTCCGGCTATAAAGCTCTTGATAAATATTATGATGAGCATGTCCATGCTAGAGACCCTATTATTTATTTTTCCGATGACGGCGTGATACTTTTTGCGGGACATGCTGACATTATCAAACCAAGGAAACTTAACAGTCTTGCCGCCGACCTCGCTAAACTATTACATGGCAGTGATTATGCAAGGATTATTACGCGACCATTTATAGGTGAACCGGGCGGGTTTATCCGTTTAGAGAAATATCGCAAGGATTTCATAATCAATGCTTCCACGCCGGTATTATTAAAATCTTTAGTCTCAAAGAAAATACCAGTCAGGATTACTGAACATCTTCATCATCTTTTTGGTAATCCAGCTGGCGTATCAATTTTGCGCGCAGACAGCAAACAAGACCTGCTGTTGTCGGTTCGAGCCGATGCCAAAAAAATGAAGAAAGGAGTTTTTATGTATGTGTTTCAAGAGACTGATAATTATGGTCATAAAAAGGATGCTGACGGTTTTCGCGTAGCATTACGGCGCTTTGATTCTTGGCTGGGTAATTTCATGCAGAGTTTAAATAAAAAGGATTTGCTAATGATTACCGCTGACCATGGCTGTAATCCACTTTTGAAAAGGGTGCGAGGGCATAATCGCGAGCATGTGCCATTACTTATCTTCTCGCCTTCTTTGGAGGGGCAAGGGATCCATCTTAATACTCGAAAAAGTTTTGCTGATATCGGCCAGACGATTTCTCGCAATTTTGGCACTACGAAATTAAAGTTCGGTAAAGAAATTCATGGAGTTTTGTAATTGGCGGGATTTTAAAAGCATTGACGATTTGGTTCGATTGAAAACTGAACAAGGGGTCACTATCGGCGTTGCTCTACCCGTCTGCAATGAAGAGAAGACAATTGGTAAGACTATCGAGGTTGTACGCTCATGCGGTTCGCTGATCGATCAGGTGATTGGTCTCGATAGCGCTTCGCATGATGAAAGCGCCCTGATTTGTCGCCAGTATGATGTGCCTTTCTTTGAAGATGCGGAAACTGCCAAAGAGATGAATGTCGCCTTAGAACGAGGCAAAGGGTGGAATTTATGGTCCAGTCTTTATCATCTTAATACCGATATTATTTTATGGCTTGATTCTGATATCCAGAATATCGACCAACGATTTATCCTTGGATTGGCTGGACCCCTTCTTCAGGATCCGCGAATTGATTTTGTAAAAGGCTGTTATACTCGGCCCAAAGGTGATGCTCGTGTTACTGAATTGATGGCTCGGCCACTTATTAGTTTGCTTTTTCCTGAACTTAAAGATTTTGTTCAACCACTATCCGGCGAATACGGTGGTCGAAGGAGGATCCTTGAGCAAATGAAATTTTATTCTGGATATAGCGTTGAAATGGCGCTTTTAATCCAGGTAGTTTTAACATTACCGCACGATAAAATTTCGCAGGTTTATTTAGGCGAGCGTATCCATAAGCTTCAGGATATACCTTCTCTTGGCAAGATGAGTGCTAACATCCTTTTTACTGTTATTGAGATAGCTCATCAATTGGGGCGCATAGGATCGCTGCCTAAGAGCGATCGTTTATTGCGCCAATATGATTCGGCGGATGGCCATGAATTTAAAAATGTCGACATAGGCATCATCGATAAGATTTTGCCGCCAATTGCTACTATCCCTAAATACATAGAGAAAATGTCTTCAAAATGATAGTATTGAGTTATGAAGCCTAAGATTCAATTTATCACCATCAAGGGTGTCCTCAGCAGGGACGGTAAAATTTTGTTATTAAAAGATACTGCAGGGAAGTGGGAATTACCCGGCGGTAGAATCGATTTTGGGGAGACGCCAGAGCAGACCTTGACTAGAGAATTTCAAGAAGAGCTCAATATCAAAGATCTTACTATTCGCGAGTTGCTTCATGTTTGGACTTTCGTTGTCGAGCGTGAAGATAGTGATCGACAATATGTTGTGTTAGTTTATCGATGCGAAGCCCCAGACCAATCACTGCGTCGTAGCGATGAGCATCTTGAAATTGGTTGGTTTACGCCAAAAGAAATAAAAGTATTGAATATGCGTGACGGCTACAAGGAGGCGATTAATCGTTTGCGATAGTTTTTTATAACATGAATCACGAAGGAAACAATAGCAGCTTTGAAGATTCTAGGATTACTCTTCTAGAAAAGGAGTTTAGTGATGATCGAATTCCTTTGAAAGTTAGAAAATTAGGAATATTGGCGGAGGCGGGTCTGCCCGTTCTTAAGACTGATATTATAGAGCGCGATGATATTGGTGATTTAGAACAAAAACTAGAAGAACGGGCTAGTGGCGGAGGTAACCCACCATTAATCCTTAGATTTGCCTGTGTTCCAGATAAATTTTCGATGCCAACGTTTTATCTTGAGCAGGTAGGTGATCTCTCAAAAGTAGCTAATACGGTCCGTGATGCCGTACTTAATGATAGAGAAATAGCGTCAGTCATTATCCAAGACGCAACACCTGCAGCAGAAGCTCCCAACAAAATTTCAGGAAGAGCTTTGTATGAAGACGAATACAGAACTGGTAATGAGCTTGTTTTGGAACTTTATAAGGGTTCTCGAACGACGGGGATTCTAAATAGGGTTCATGCAGAAGATTCATCCTTACAGCGTTTTATTAAACCGTATGGTGGATTTTTGCGACCTGATACTGTTGTAAATCCGGACAACGGAGGATTATCAAAACAAGAGATTGCTGAGGTTGTTGGTCGGATTGATTCTCAGTATCGTGAAGCTATTGAATTGGCCAAGAAAGTTTTTTTAAAGATTGCCAGAAAAACTCACCCTGTTGTTAGTTTTGAATTTTGGTATCGTGACGGGAAGATGGTTTTCACAGACATAGATTGACGCTAATCTCGCGGTTTTATAGATTTGAAATTTTAGACAGGGGCTCTAGGGTTCGAACCGATTTTGAATGTAAAAAGTTCTTTTCCTAAACGGGTGATGCCTATGGGTCTAGGACGTTGACTCAGTAAATGGTTCGTAGTCCCGTTCAAAATTGACGGGTCTCGGTAGGGGTCACATAGATGTTGGGGGACTAGGAATCGAACCTAGATGCCAGCCTTCAAAGGGCCGTGTCCTACCATTAGACGATCCCCCAATGCAATCTAAAAGACGTAGATACTCTATCACGCAAGCAATAACCCCTGCAATTGAGGCGGCACTTTATTAAAACGATCGGCGCCCGACACCTGGCGGATGGTCCGCTGGGTGTCGGGCGCGTGTGCGTCGTGGGGTGCTGTCAGGCAGCGATCCGGTTGCGCGTGCTGGCGTGGCACTCGACCTGAGCGCCGGAGAGGTTCCAGCCGACCGGATTGTACATCCGGACCTCGGTGCGACCCGAGAGCGCGGGGCGCCTGTTGAGGATGTTGCGGACCCGCGCGGTCAGCACGTCCTCCTTCGGCTTGTTGCCGTCGCACTCGAATGCGACGATCACGCCCTTGTCTGCGCGCAGTGCCTGGTGGCAGCCCCACCAGTCGCTGCTGATCGTGAGCCCGATCTCCTTGAGCTCCTCCACGAGCTTGGCGAGTCCACGCTCCCCGTCGGGAAGGATCCCTGCGAGCAGAATCTCGCACCTGTTCGTCATCGTCTGCATGGAGCACCTCCTACCTACGGGTTCCTGCCCGTAGTTCTACTACTAAGACTAGTACGGTCTGGTCTTGCCAGTCAATTATATCCAGCCGCGGTATGCAAAAAGGATGCGGGCGGGAAGCTCCCA
>CAYGEQ010000052.1:0-4154 GCA_964348985.1 uncultured Gammaproteobacteria bacterium
CATCCACCGTCTTCGCCTAATCCATTCATCAAGTGTTTTGGCAAGATTCTCCGTGTCGACCAGGCCAAAATAGTTGACCCAACCGATGATGTAGCGGTTCAACTATTGTGGCTGCGCGGTTTTTGCATCCGTTGGCTGGAATTACCTTGTTGTGTGATTCGGATCTTACGCATCGGAATCGAGGGCTTTGAATTCCGCTCTTACCATATCCATAAAAGATTGCAAAGCCGGAGAGAGCCACTTTCCCTTGTGCCAGATCATCAATATTGATGTTTCCAATCTCTCTTGCGGCCATGGCAGAATCGCCAACTTCTTTTCTGCTATTTCTTGCTCGATCGCCATCATAGGAATCATGGCCACACCAATGCCTTTTAAAACGCATTGCTTGATCGCTTCTATGCTATTTAGTTCTAGGAACACTACGGGGTCGACTTTTTCCTCATTTAATCTATTCTCAAATACCATTTTATAGCTGCAATCGTGTTTCGGTAAAAGGATCGACTGGCCGCTCAAATCTCGTAAATCCATCGCAGATTTCTTAGCCAAAGGGTGATCCGGACTCGAAATGATAACAAGAGGTTCAGTCCTCAATGCCTCCGTTTTCAATTCCGGATAAGGAATAGACTCTGCGAGCAAGAATGCTACGTCTGTAATTCCAGTTTTCAGTTCGTATACTAAAGTGTCGTAAGCGCAGGTACTGATGTCAAATCCGACCTTTGGAAAGCCGGCCTGAAATTTACTCAAAACTGATGGCAAAAAGTACGTGCCAATGCTTTGCGGGATCCGAACTGATATGGAGCCGAGAGGCTCTTCCCATCCCGATACTTTTGCCAGTGCTTCTTTCTCAATATCGAGCATTTTTTGAGAGTAACGCAGCAACATCCGCCCCGCCTCGGTAAGACATATACGTTTGCCCAACCGATTAAAAAGGGGTATGCCGATTTCTTCCTCAAGGAGTTTGATCTGAGTTGAAACCGTAGATTGGGCATAATTCAAAGTTTCAGCAGCCTGGTTGAAACTCATCAATTTAGCTACCATTTGAAAGGTTTTTAGTTGTCGCAATTCCATAAGCATCGTCCGTTCAATATTTTCGATAAATGGTATCATAATGTTTCGTTTGACGCAAGATATTTGATAACGTATCCTTGTCTTTATTCTAATCGCCTGCCAATACGCCTGCCAATAGTTTTTCCCGGTGGTTGGAGGTAGAAAGAATTCTGTCAGGGCGGGGACGCCAAGCTTTTGATAGTCGGCTCAAGTGCAATAGACAACCAATCCGGCGCAACGATCTTGCGCGAGCAAAACTACAGCCAAGCTGCAAAAGTAGTGCCGGGAAGCACTTTCATAAGTACTGGAGGTATCGCCGTAGTGGCAAAGTTAAAAACTAGCTTGAAATCCGGCAAGCATGCGGAAAGAGCGATCACTCAACAAAAGACCACGCATCAAAAAGTATATATGGGGCGAAACCGAAGACTGGCACTTCTAGCTTTTGCGTTTTCCGGGATGGCAGCACTAACCTATGAAGTCCTTTGGACCCGCGAGCTTTCCCTTATTTTTGGCTCAACCGTCTATGCGGTCTCCATGATGCTTGGCTCTTTTATGTCCGGGCTCGCACTCGGTGCTTTTCTCGGTGGCAAGTGGGCCGACAGAAGCAAAAACCTGTTTACAACATTTAGTCTTCTTGAGCTGGGTATCGCCGTCTTTGGCCTGATGTCTCTTCCGCTAATTCAGGCCCTTCCTACCCTTTACTTCTTCATCTACGATACCTTACGCCCCAGCTTTTTGCTGTTCTTCCTTATTCAAATGCTCCTTTCGTTTACCATAATGCTTGTGCCCACCACGTTTATGGGGGCTACCTTTCCGGTTGTGGCCAAGATAAACACCGCCTCGCTTGATGCACTGGGAAGTGATGTTGGCAGCGCCTATTCAATAAATACCATAGGCGCCATCTTGGGCTCCCTGGGCACAGGGTTTTTATTGATTCCAGTCTTTGGCATAAAGGCGACAACCTTTATTGCGGCAGGGATTAACCTGGCCGTCTCTTTAACGATGCTATCCATCGTAAAGTCATCGATATCGAGGAAGTGGCTTACCGCAGGCGGGTCCGCACTTTTTCTGGCATTCGGTATAGCCTTGCTTACCCAACAAGCCGTCTATGCCCACAACTTTTACAGGATTGCTGACTTTCAATCCTATTCTGAATACCAGATGTTTAAGGAAGATCTAAATATGCTTTATTCTTCAAACGACATCCACGGCAGAATAGCTGTTTTTGAGCAACCGGATGGCAACAGGTTTCTTCAGAACTCAGGTATGGTTGAAGGGGCAAGTTCCGAATACGATAAGCAGACGACGACCCTTTTTGCTCTTTTGCCCATTTTGAGTGCAAAAGAGCCCAAATCGGTACTTATTGCAGGATTGGGAACCGGCTTTACCGCGCTAGCGGCGCTTAGCACCCCCGTAGATAGAGTCGATACCGTTGAGATTAATAAATCGGTCCTCCCCGCTTCGCGACTATTCGTGGGCGATTCTGTTGAAAAGGACCCACGCTCGACTATCTACAATAACGACGCCCGAAACTTCCTTTACATGTCCAAGGAGAAATATGATGTCATAAGTTCGGCGCCAAGTTACCCTCTATCAACACACGTTTCGCACCTGTTCACCAAAGAATTCTGTGAGCTTGCAAAGGAACACCTGAACGACGGGGGCGCGTATTGCCATTGGATACCGCGCTACATGCTAAAAGACGAGGATTCTTTAATGATGCTAAAAACCTTTTACTCGGTCTTTCCTCAAATGTATATTTGGGGATCAAACATAGGTGAAAATGAGGCGGTCGATGTGTTGCTTGTAGGTGTAAAGGGAAATCACACGCCCAACCCGGAAGAGGTTGAAAAGGCCATCAGGCAGACCGCAGGCAAGGATTTTGATTTCAGGCTTTTCGGCGACTCAGCCGCAATAGCGGGTTTGATTAGCGATCCGGCTATACCCATTAATACCGACGACAGACCGCTCTTAGAGTTTATAACACCCCGCAACCAGATAGAATTTTACCAGAAGGGCAAGGAGAGTTTCAGTGGCGAAGCCCTGGAGCAACCTATTGCCAATTAATAATCGCCGGCACATTGACTAAATGTAGATAAAATTATGAGCCGATGTCGAAATTGATCAATCTAGCTACCATTTGAAAAGTTTTGAGTTGTCGCAATTTCACACGCATCGTCCGTTCAATATTTTCGATAATTGCTATCATTATGTTTCGTTTGACGCAAGATATTTGATAACGTATCGTTGTTTTTATTCTAATCGCCTGCCAATACGCCTGCCAATAGTTTTTCCCGGTGGTTGGAGATAATGAATGCACACAGGAATAAGGAGGAAAAATGGTAATCGAAATCAACCAAATACCCTTAGAAGCAAAGTGGGCCATGGCAACAAATGCTTTGACGGGCGCATTAAGCGCCCATCTCGACGCATTATACAGCGCTGTCGGGAAAGAGCGCTATGTCGAGATAGTTCGCCAAATTTGGACGCAACTTGGACAAGGTTCGGCGGAAGCAATTCAGTCGATGGATATGAAGCTAGATAATGTCCAGTTGGTCAGCGAAGCCGGTGTAACACTGTGTATTTGCGCCATGGGCCCGGAGTACAAGATCGAGGCGGTTGAAGCAAGTGAAAATAGAACTGTCATGAAGGTTACCGAGTGCCCATGGAATAATAGAATGAATGAATTTGGAATATCCCATGATCTTTTGTCTGCATGCGATACCGCTTTCTGGAATCAATTTGTAAAAAGCCTCAATCCAAACGTCACTATGAAACACGGAAAGCAGATGCACCGAGGTGATGAATGCTGCGAATGGATATTTGAAACTAATATATAATCCTGAATAAGGAGTAAACCCGGCGTTAGACATCAACTGATACCTCTAAGAGAAGAGATTATTTCTTCTATTGCGAATTTTACCGCGAGTTAACGCCCATGCCGAGCACGTAAATAAGGGGTGGAGATATCTCCACCCCTTTAGTGTCATTTTACGAGCCCTTCAGGACCCGATTTCCTTGGCCCTACGGTCTCACAGCGCCGACATACCCTCCGTGGCTGCCGAGACTGCTGATTTTTACAACGTCACCGGTTTGCGGGGCGTGGA
>CAYGEQ010000053.1:0-2638 GCA_964348985.1 uncultured Gammaproteobacteria bacterium
GAGTTAGCTGTTAGGGTTAGTAGGCCAGTTCCGGTATAGACACCCGTGGTTCTGATGATGGCCCCATTGCCGGCGGTACCAGCGCCCAGGCTAAGATCTAGTAGTTCACCGTTAGTGGTCATGCTGGTGCCGCCGGTAATACCGAGCCCGGTGCCGGTAGTGAGTCCGGTCATGGAGATATCTAGTCCTGTGCCCGAAGTAGCCGAGTTGGCCGTCATGACAATCAGGCCGCCCCCGGTGTAGACACCGCTGGTGATTATGCTCGCAGCATTACCAGTGGTAGCTGCATTCATATCGATCTGCATGACTCGGCCACCCGAGGTCATGTTTGACCCACCTCCAGAGAGGGAGAGGGCCACTCCGCTGGTTAAAGATTGGGCAACTATGGAGCTGGCAGTGGTGGTAGTGCCGTTGAACTGTTGAAGGAAATTTCCGTCACCTAGGCTCATGGAAAAATCCTGCCCGGCCGCTACCGTGACGCCACCGTTAGCAGTTAAGACGCCTGCCAGGTTAAGGGCTCCAGTGGTGGCCACAAAGTCTGTTCCGGTGTTACCAATGTTCGTAATGATGTTTGAACCCATGTCCAAATTTCCGGTGAAGGTCATGGAAGCAAAAGTAGCCGCGCCACCGGATGTGATGGACCAGTTTGTAGCGGCAATTGCCACGGTGTCTAGTGAATCGCCAATGGAAATAGTATCTGCATCAGCGTTAGTGGCGAGGGTTAGTGTGTCACAGGCAACCGAATTACAAATGCTGACCGTGGTGGCATTGGTGTCGCCAAACGAGAGGGTACCAGTTGAGGCTCGATCAAAATCATTTGTTAGGGAAGTGAGCACCGTGGCATCTGCGTCTGGAAAAGTGAAAGTGCGCATGACGGTAGGACCGGTTACTGTAAAGACGGCATCACCCACTTCAGCCCAAGGGTGACCAGGGTTTGGGGTAGTGGCGGTAGCAATAAAAAGACTAGAGAACGATAGTCCAATAAGCAAACAAATGCTCCAGATGAAGCGGAATGTTTTATTCTTAAAATGCATGTTGTCGGACAGAGTAATTCTGTCTCTCTTTATTATACCGGGTCACGCCTGATTATATTAGTTTATCCCCCGGAGTTTGTTCTAAAAAAAACTTAGCAAAAAACTTTGTTTTTTCAGCATTGATAATTTTTGCCAGCAAGTTCACTACTTAATCAGCACCGGCAGATTCGTCAAAGTAATAGTGCGGGGGACGGGCGTCCATTTATAGGCTTTATTGGCGTCTGGTAGCACGGAGGTGATGGAGCTAGTGCCATGAGGAGTGTCCCAGTTGCCTTTGCCCCAGGCCACGTAACGTACGGTTTTGTCTTGGCGAGTTATTTTGTAAACATTCACGCCCACCGGGCTTTCTTCCAGGGCTTCAACTTTAGCGAAGGGTAATAATTCAATGGCGAAGAGCTTAAAAGCATGGTAGGCCAGTTTCTTGTCGCCGTTCGGGGACACTAGGCCGTAGTCTCGCCAGGTGTTAGTTGAACCTTCGCTACTTTGATAACCGTGCCATAACACCAGTTCATCTTGATGACCGAAGCCAATTAAGGCCCGACGAAATATATCGGCCGCTTGGGAGGATTCGCTGTTTGGGTAATTAGTTCTAGTTTTGAGCGTTGGGCTGGAGGTTGAGCCGGTTTCAGTCAGCCAGACCGGTTTATACCCCAAGCCAAAGGTTTCTAGTTTTGTGGCAAAAATTTTACGAGCGGGTGGAAGTTGCACCCAAGGCGCCTGGAAGTGATAGCTAACAACATCAAAAGTTGTGGTGCCAGCGGTTGTTAATACTCCGGCTAGCCAGGTGTCATAGGTGTATTCACTGAGCCCGCTTAGTCCGGGCATGATAATTATTGCATCTGGGTCGTTGGCTCGGATGATATCGGCCACTTCGGCTAAAAATTCCCCTTGTTCTTTTGGTAAAAAGCCGTCAGTGGGAAGGACTGGCGGGAAATTAGTGGTATCGGTTGGCCGTTTTGCGCCCGGGTTAAAGGCTACCCAACGGTCCATCTCATTACCAATTTCCCAATACTTCACGTAATTTTTGTAGCGGTTAACTACTGTTTCCAGGTAGTCTTGTGTGTCGGCATTAACAGTTTTTTGAAAACCGTCTTCTTGCTTAGACCAGGGCGAATTTGGCGAGGCGTATTGGGCAGAAAAAAGGGTGACGATTGGTTCAACCTCAGCCTGCATGAGGGCCTCATCAGCCCTACTGAAATCCCAGGCATCGTTAGTTGGTTCAACTTTGGCCCAGCTCAGATCAGCACTGGGTAATTGCCGAAAAGTTTCAACTCCGAGAGTTTTAAAATCTGGGTAAAGTATGTCAGTTGGGATAGCGTCTGACGCGGTTAAATTCAGGCCTAATTGGGGGTTGATGGCGGCACGCTCAGGGGGAGACTTGGGTAGAATTTGCGTTAGTCCACAGCCAGGTAACGTGAGTAGCGACAGGAGTGAAATAACTAGCAAATTTTTCATAAACCTTTTATAAGTTTGGCGACAAAAAACCCTTCCATCTGCTCAGATGGTAGCATGGTGATGGTTTTGTGAGCAGTTTTTTTAATATTTTGGAGCGGCCAGGATATTTCTGCCGGTTTCATTTGGGGAAATTCCGTGATTAACCAGTC
>CAYGEQ010000053.1:2738-4086 GCA_964348985.1 uncultured Gammaproteobacteria bacterium
GGTTTTCGATTAACCGAAAAAGCCTGGAGCATGGCGGAATAAGTACCCGCCCCCCATTGTTTGGAGAGTCGCTCACGTAAGGTATTTGGCAATGGATCACGCATAGCCGAACAATAGGTGATACCTCGTCCACATGCAAGGTTTGCAAAGAGGCCATGGCTCTGTACGCTTGGCTGACAACTAATATGTCTAATTTCTATCAGAATTTTTTACAGCAGCTTGATCGGGCTTTGGTGCTTGAGGCTGACCCGCAGAAACATGGCGATGAGTTTAAAACACCCCAACATATTTGGGAGCGTCTTCTGCTTTTGAAGAAGGACAACGGAGAGACGGTTGAACTGCCAGCATTTCGTATTCAGCACAATAACTGGTGCGGTCCGTATAAGGGTGGAATCAGGTTTCATCCAGATGTAAATAAGGACGAGGTCAAGGCGCTTGCCTCACTCATGAGTTTTAAAACTGCCGTGGCGGGAATCCCGATGGGCGGAGGAAAGGGTGGGGTGGCCGTAGACCCAAAGACGCTGTCTGTTCGGGAGAAGGACGAGGTGGCGCGCGAGTACGCTCGCACGTTCCGTGACGTGCTCGGACCAACTAAAGACGTACCAGCACCGGACGTGAACACTACCAGCCGAGAGATGGACATTATTGCTGAAGAATTTGGTCATCCAGCGGTTGTGACCGGTAAGAGCATTGAGCATGGCGGATCACTCGGCCGCGATACGGCCACCGCGCAGGGAGGCTGGTATGTGTTGTCGGCATTGAAAGAAAAACTGTTCCTCGACCCTGAGACTTTTACGGTGGCGATTCAAGGATTCGGAAATGCTGGCGCCACGTTTGCAGATATCTGCACTAGACACGAGGTGAAGGTTGTCGCAGTTTCAGACTCGAAGAGTGGTATTTACTCTGCGGCTGGTCTCGACGTAGCCGCGGTCCACGCATATAAGGAATCGACCGGAGTGCTGGTCGGTTTCCCTGGTGCGCAGCAGATTACGAACGCGGAATTGCTAGAGCTCGAATGTGGCGTACTTGTGCCGGCAGCACTCGAGAGTCAGATCACTGAAGGGAATGCTCCGCGCATCAAAGCAAAGGTGATTCTTGAGCTGGCTAATGGCCCGACTACTGTAGAAGCGGATGATATTTTGTTTGGCAAAGGTATTGTCGTCATTCCCGATATTTTGGCTAATTCTGGGGGAGTAACGGTTAGTTATTTCGAGTGGGATCAGAACATGAAGAATGAAAAGTGGACCGCGGAGCAGGTCGACCAAAAGCTTAAAACTCACATGGAAGAAGCCGCTCGCCGAGTGTGGGCCTTCAAAGAGCAGAAGAATACTGACCTCCGCCGCGGTGC
>CAYGEQ010000054.1:0-3748 GCA_964348985.1 uncultured Gammaproteobacteria bacterium
ACTATGGCCAAACCAACAATTGTCTTACCGGCTTCAGCGTTAAATTCTGGCATCACCTCCGCCTCCATGGTCTTGCCAGCCTGAGTAAAAGTTAATTTAACTGGAGTACCGTCCGCATGAGGCGTCAACGCAGTTCTAGCCTCTGCACCATTAGCATAAGACTTACCGTCTATAGCCGTAATCTGATCTCCTGATTTTATGCCAGCCCTATCTGCCGGCGTGCCCGGCAAAACCTGGACCACGTTAACAGCACGATTAGTAATAACGGCCGAGCCGTAATCTACGCCCTCAACTATGCCCGGCAAACCAAATGCATAACCGGCCGTAAACAAAAACCAAGCCAACAAGAAATTCATGCCTACGCCAGCAAATAACACGTATAACCTAGCTAAAATACTTTTTTGTGCGAAAGCGTCGTGTTCGTCCCGTTGCTCACCGTTCTCCCCCTTGATCCGGACGAAGCCGCCCAGCGGAATCAAGTTAACACTCCAGAGCATGCCGTTCTTATCCTTCACCCCGAACAATTTAGGCGGAAAGCCAAAGCCGAATTCTTCCACGCTCATCCCCATATGGCGCGCGGCCAGATAGTGACCAAGCTCATGGACTATAACTAGAACGGAAAGGACTAGAAGAAAAACGAAGATGGTCAAAAACATACGAGGAGATTGTACCTTAGCCCTCCCCCATTATCAATTTACCAATTTCGTCCCGTTTACTCTGCATGAGCTCTTTGGAAGTGGCCTCGACTATCAAGCGCAATAGTGGTTCGGTGTTCGAAGCACGCAGAATAAACCACCAGTCCCGACCAAATTCACAACGGATACCGTCCAGTCTGTTAATACTCGTGGCCAAGGGCACAAAAGCGTCTTCGACTCTCTTCGTTGCGCCAGCCTTGTCATGCACCTCAAAGTTCACTTCCCAACTGTTTGAATATTTACGTAGTGGCGCGGAAATCTCGCTTAGCGGTTTCTTGGCTTTAGCGATAAGTGACAGCATTCGGCAGAAGGCAAAATCTACAGATTCAAGACCAGCAAATTCGGCAAAGAAAAAGTGACTGGAGACTTCCCCGCCTAACCGCGCGCCCTCAGTTCTCATGCCCTCCACCACCTTAGTCCGACCAACCGGACGAAGAACCGGCTGCCCGCCATGTTCGTTAATTGCGTCGAGCGTGGCCCAGGTGTGATTTGGCTGATAGATAATAGTGGCGCCGGGATTCTTTTCCAGTTCGTCAGCCGCGAGTAACGCCAGCACTTCGTCGCCTCTGAGTGGCGTGCCTGTATTGTCTAGAAACCCAATCCGGTCAGCGTCGCCATCAAGCGCAACACCGAGCACAAAGTCGCCTGACGCGAGTAATTTCTCGATCTCAGCTAGCGTCTCACGCTTGTTAGGATTGGCTTCGTGGTTTGGGAAGCGAGCGTCTGGCTCGGGATAGAGCTCGACCAACTCCAAACCGAGTCTCTTAGCGAGTGGTCGAAACGCTACCTTGCCCATACCGTTCCCATAATCAACCGCAATCTTCATACCCGTCACGTCCGGAAGATTTGCATGCTTGATACAGGCTTCGACGTACTCTTCGACCACGTTGTGGTCAGTAACTGTGCCTTCGGACAAAGTTGCCCCGTCGTCTTGCTTAATAGCTTCTAGAATAGCCGGACCAGGAATAGGCAAACCGGTGCCATCAGCAAATTTTATGCCATTATATTCAGCAGGATTGTGCGAAGCGGTGATCATGAGGCCGGCTTCAGCTAAATTCACGCTCGCGGTGGAGTAATTAAAGACGCTGGTGGTGGTTAAGCCAATATTCAGCGCATTGGCGCCCATGCTTCTAATGCCCCGGATGGCCTCGGCCTGAAGCTCCGCACTAGTAGACCGCATATCCCGGCCAACAATGACCGTTTTTGCGCCAGTCTTACGCACAATTGCTCGGCCTGACAGGTAAGCAATCTCCGGCGTCACCTCTTCAAGCAAACCGCGGATATCATTGGCTTTGAAAATATGTTCAGGAAGTTGCATAGATGAGCTAAAAATACTACAGTAATGCTAATACTCTTTAACCTTTGAAGCAAAGCTATGATGATTCTCCCCCTCATTCTCCTAGGTCTAGTGGTGGCTCTCGGTTTTTGGCTGGTTGCAGTGTACAACGGATTGATTACGCTCAGAAATAGAGTGCAAGAAGCGCTCGGCGATATTGAAGTTCAGCTCAAGCGCCGCTATGACCTCATCCCTAACTTAGTGAACACAGTTAAGGGTTACGCTCAACATGAAGATTCGGTTTTCACAAAAGTAACTGAGGCTCGCTCAAATGCCATGCAGGCTTCCACGCCAGCTGCACACGCCAAGGCCGAAGGCATGCTGACTGACACCCTTAAGTCACTCTTTGCGGTGGCTGAAAGCTACCCAGACCTTAAGGCCAGTGACAACTTCCGCCACTTGCAGACTGAGCTGGTAGACACCGAAGACAAAATCCAGGCCTCCCGCCGCTTCTATAACGGCCAGGTTCGTGATTTCAACACCAAGATTCAGATCTTCCCAAACAATTTGATTGCCAACTCTCTAGGCTTCAAGGGCTACGAATTCTACGATGCACCAGAGGAGGCTAATGCTGTACCTGAAGTTAAATTCTAAGGGTAAGAAAAGGTAATAAAGGGTAATAAAGGGTTAAGGAAAAATTCTTTAAAGAACTCCATAACCTTTTAGAACCCTCTATTATCCTCTATAACCCTACCTATGTACTCTCAGATAACTTCTAATAAACGCAAAACCTGGCTACTCATCATTATTGCTTGTTCAATAGTGATGTTGTTAAGTGTAGTTTTTGGCGCAGCCAATGGGGTGGATGTTTATTCGTCCATCATCATGGGTACCGTCTTTGGGAGTATCTACGCGCTTATTAGCTATTACTTCTCAGCTAAAACCGCACTCTGGAGCACGGGCGCTAAAGAGATAAAGAAAGCGCAGGCGCCGGAGATTTGGAACATAGTTGAGAACCTGTGTATTGCGAACGGCCAGCCCATGCCTAAGGTCTATATCATTGATGACCCTTCGCCTAACGCTTTTGCTACCGGCCGGGATCCTAACCACGCCGCCATAGCTTTCACTACCGGCATCCTCTCCATTCTTAATAAGCAAGAACTGGAAGGCGTGGCTGCACATGAGTTATCTCATGTGAAAAACTACGACATCCGCGTCATGACCATTGTGGTGGTACTCGTGGGGGCCATTATGCTCTTTGCGGATTTGTTCATTCACTTGAGGCCACGTGATAAAGACAGCGGACAAGCAGCGATTGTTTTCTTAATAGTTGGACTAGCCCTCTCAATTCTCTCCCCAATTTTAGCCGAGATTATTAAGTTAGCCGTTTCTAGACAGCGTGAATATCTAGCTGATGCCTCAGCGGCGCTCTTAACCAGATATCCGGACGGTCTAGCCTCAGCGCTAGAAAAAATTCACTCGGCTAACGTGCCCATGAAAGACGCTAGTCACGCCACTGCTCACCTCTTCATCTCTAATCCGTTTGGGGCCAAACAAACCAGAAGTTTCTTCTCTAGCCTGTTCTCTACTCACCCACCGGTTGAAGAACGAGTGAAAAGATTGCGCAACATGGGCGGTTAACTCAAACTTTTACTATGGCTGATCTTGTAGACAAATTTTCCGCCCACCTGAACACGGCGCTGACTAGAGCCTTAACTTTAGTTTTACAAGAAGGCAGTGATGCTATTACGCCGGAACATTTGTTTTGGGCGATTGG
>CAYGEQ010000055.1:0-3633 GCA_964348985.1 uncultured Gammaproteobacteria bacterium
GATTCTCGGAAAGGATTTATCGGTCAATGTTGGAACTCATCATAGCAAGTAAGAATGACGGCAAAATCCGGGAAATCGTCGATATCCTTGAGTTGTCCGACCTGAAGATATTGACCCATAAAGATTTTACCGATTGGCCCGACGTCGAGGAGACCGGGACGACCCTTTACGATAACGCCCTTCTTAAGGTGGAGGCGTTGGTTGAGAAGTACGGGAAACCGGCGGTCTCCGATGATTCCGGGCTCGAGGTGGACGCTCTGGGGGGTGACCCCGGCGTTGACTCTGCCATATACGCGGGTGAGCATGGAAATGCCGCCAAGAACAACGAGAAGCTGCTGCGGGCGCTCGACGGCGTTCCCGAGGAGGAGCGGACCGCGCGTTTTCGCTGCGTGGCAATATTGATGACGCCCGACGGCTGGCGGGTTTCGACCGAAGGCACGGTCGAAGGGCGCATAGGTTTTGAGCCACGCGGCGCGCAAGGGTTTGGCTATGACCCACTCTTTTTTCCAACAGGAGAGACGCGCACGGTCGCCGAGATGGGCCTCGATGAGAAGAACAAGATAAGCCATCGCGGGCAAGCGTTCATGAAGATGAGGGATAAGATGGAAGAGGTTCGCGAGCATCTGAAGGGTTCATAAGCCGTTTGCTGCTAGGACAATGCGATGATGCACAACAACCCACAGCAATGCGCAGATATTAATTACTGCACTTTACACCGGCTATGTGTTAAAATACCATCTGGCATACCTTCGGGGTATGCAATATATTTCGGGGTGTGGCTCAGTTTGGTTAGAGCACCGGTTTTGGGAACCGGGGGTCGGAGGTTCGAATCCTCTCACCCCGACCAGAAAATCCTTATTCGAACTAGGGTTAAAAATAGTATCAAAGAGGTCAGTGAATTTTTTGTCGCTGATCTTTTTGTTTTTAATGAAAATCTTCTCAAATAGTGCCTGGTTAAATGCCCTTTTATTAGTCGGCGAAGCTTTCTTGTAAGCCAAATAGCAGTTTGAGGCTATTGAGGTAACATTCTCTAATCGTTCCTCGATCTGCTCATTATGGATAGATAATGAATCGAGTTTAGTTTCGGCGGTCAGTAATTCACTTGCTATGCGGTTTTGTTCTTGCTTTAAAAGATCAAGCGGAAGGGCTTCGGCAAGATAGGCTTCAAGGATTTTCTGCCGTTCCTTTAGCAGTCTATTTACTTGTTTGTTTAATAATTCTTGCTGCCTCGTTATATCGATTTCACGCTCAGCCAGCTCTTTTCTAACGTCTTCGGTAATAATTTCAATCCATTTCGGTGGTAACTGGATATCTTTATAGAGTTCCTCGACAGCTTTTTCTACATCTTCAGCCATAATGTATTTCTGTTTGCAGCCATTATGACGTTTTTGGCCTAAGCAATAAAAGTATGTATATTCGCCTTTAGCAATAGTAGTAGATAGTCTTGAGCCGCATTCACCGCAAAAAACAGTACCTTTTAGATAGTGCGGATGTTTTCGTTTCCGTTCACCCGCTTGGTCCCTGGCTCTTAAGACTTCTTGGACGACTTCAAATAATTCTTTATCAACTATCGGCTCATGTCTGCCTTCAACCTCTAAATTCTTCCATGGAATAATGCCGATATAGAATTTATTTTGCAGCAGGGTAGCAAGGTTGGATTTGCTAATCGGTTTTCCCGAATAGGCTCTAGTGTCGCCACCGCGTAAACCCTTATCGGTTAAGATATCGAGGAGCCCAGCGAGTGAGTATTCGCCGGTAGCATACAGCTCAAAAGCAAGCTTTATGAGAGATGATTTTTCCTCATCGAGAGCAATCGTTGCGATTTCTCGGCCTTCAACTTCCAATTTGACGTTTTTGTACCCCAATGGCGCTTTAGTCGGCCAGCCGCCTTGTTTAACTTTCTGATTCATGCCCTTTTTGACCTCCATAGCAAGGTTAGAGGAATAGAATTCGGCCATTAGAGCGTGGATTCCCTCGACTAGTTTGCCGGATGCCGAATCTTCAAGGCTTTCACTGACGGAAAGCAGCATTACATCTTGTCGATTAAGGATGGCTTTGATTGCGACATGATCTTCTAGGTTCCTGGCGAGCCTATCAATTTTGTGGACGACAACCGCACCGATAGAGGGGTCTTTCTTAACTCTTGAAAGTAACTCCTGAAGTTGCGGACGGGCACTAGACCTCGCGGATTCACCAAGGTCGACATATTCGTCAACGAAGTTCCAATTACGTTCTTTGACGTATCGAAGGCAGGCTTCACGTTGGGCAGGGATAGAGAAACCCTCTTTAAGATTGGTCTGAGCTTGTTCTTTAGTTGAAACCCTGAGATAGATGAGACAGTTCATATATGGCCCTTATTTATCCTTGTACACGTCTTTTCGCTGGCGGATAACATGAAAATGAATTGTCTCATCGACGATGTCGTAGCGTAACCGCCAATCGCCGATTCTTAACCGCCACTTGCCAATATCGACGTTACGAAGCTTCTTAATATTCGGAGTAGAGTGAGGGTCTTTTTTCAGCTCCAATAAAGCCTTTTCAACCCTCGGTTTCATTTCGGCCGGTAGTTTCTCAAGATCTTTTAAGAATACCTTTGACGGAATTAAACGATATTCTTTGCTCATTACTCTGCTCGCAGTAGCTTGAAGATATCTTCTTCAGTCCCGACTTCGCCGAGTTCGTGCTCTTTCTTGCTCTCTTGAAGGGCAGCTTGTAGTTCGGTATCTGTAGCTTCGGCAGTAATATCGAGCAGGTCCGCGTAATCGGCGGCACTCATAATAACGGCGGCAACTTTACCGCGTCTTTTTACGTAAAATCTGGATTCATCTGCTTGTACTTCATCAAGAACCTGACCAAAATGGACACGTGCATTGTGTGCATCGATAGTCTTAGTCATGGGTTGCTTCTCCTTTTTAATTTTAATCGACCCCCTTTGAATAAACTAATCAATTCATCAATTGATATACACATTCTCTCATATCGGCATTTATAGTCAATAGTTTTATTTGACAGTAGGTTTCTAATCGAATCAGGTTAAATTTGTAGCAATAATCAATTACGCAATCAGACATTAAAAGCAAAACTCCTTACAGCGGCTCCTGCATATCCTATAGTTACTCATTGCCGTAGGCCATAACAATATGCATTAATGAATCTTCGTGGGTAAGAGGTGAGGGAATTAGGGGAGGAAAACTGCTTGTTCGGGGCATCGAGCCCACTCAAAAGCAGGCAACGTCGGGGCTTGAATTCATGCACTGCGTTTGCACGGCTTCAAACCCCGACTACCCGCCCTTTGGATAAACTTCGCTAACGCTCACCCCCTCGTTCCTCGGGGGCAAAGCGCGGGTATTCGGGCTTACGCCCGACGTTGCGAAAATCGCCGGAATTCCTCCCCTAACCCCTCCTTCCGGCGATTTTCTTTCGAGGGTCTAGAGTGTAAACATCATCCTATTGATCGCGCAAGCCTATTAATTGCTTAGTAGGATCTGATACCCTAGAATAATAACATACTCATGTTCGCTTATAATTATTGCGTTGGGCGAGATTCTGCTTTTTTATTGAGGGCGATTTTATGAAATTTGAGCTAAAGCCATATCATCGCAACGTCCCTGATAAGGATTTCTTAGATGATTT
>CAYGEQ010000056.1:0-2840 GCA_964348985.1 uncultured Gammaproteobacteria bacterium
CGGTTTTTACTTGTTCACTTGGTTTTTAACAATCTCCCACTTTTCTCCCACTTTTTCCAGTTTTGCATTCATCACTTTGAACCCAGCGGCAAGTTTATGGCCTCCACCGCCGAATAGTTCGGCTACCTGTTTGGCTACGTCTCGGCCACGGCTGCGCATAGAACCCTTCACCGCGCCGTCGTCCGTTTCGTACATGACAGCTACGGCTTCATAGGCGTTTTCAAGCATGGCGTGAATGAAGCCAGAGACTCCGGACAGGTCTTCGAGCGTAGCTTTTGTCTCGACGAGGTCGGCTTTGGTAATGGCGGTCGTCATAGCCTTTAACGTGTCATCAAAGAACAGGCGTTCCATGGCAATGCCCCAGAGCTTGAGCGCGGGGACGGACTTGTTAGCTAGCGTATGGCGGACAATGAGTGGCAGGTTCGCGCCGAGTCTCACTAGTTCGCCAGCTGCGGTCATGGAATCGATTGTAGTATTGGATGTAGAGAAGAGAACTGTGTCCGTGGAGATGCCGGTTAGGATGCACTGCGCGGCGTCAGGGGAGACGGGGTACTTGGCGGCTTTGATAAAACGCCAGACTACGTCCGCGGTTGAGGCGGCGGTTGGCTCGACAATGTTAATAGTGCCGTACATCGGATTTGTGGCGTGATGATCAAAAACTACTAGAGGTACTCGGCGTTTCATGCCCGGCAAAAACTTTTGGATGTACACGCCGTCTGAACAGTCGCAAATAATGGCCAGGTCAATGGATGAGTCAGCAAACATTGCTTCATCTCGGCGAATACTTTTTGTACCCGGGATGAATTCTAGCTGGGGCGCCATGGGCTTAGGCGAAAAAACTGTGACCTGTTTTCCCAGGTCTTTGAGCACATGGTAAAGGCCGAGCGTTGAACCGGTTGTATCTCCATCAATCCGTTCATCGGTCAGCAACAAAATATGTCCCGCATCACGGATCAGTCCCTCCACTTTTTCCTGCAGAACGCTGTTCATAGGAAGGGGAGAGCTTAACAAGGGTTTTGATTATAGGCAAGGTTGGGTACAATACTCCTAACTATGTACCTCAAGCGCCTCGAAATCCAGGGATTTAAGACTTTTGCCCAGAAAACGGTGGTCGAGTTTCCTGAAAAGACTAAGAATCATAACCCTTTGACGGTTATTGTTGGCCCGAATGGCTCAGGGAAGTCTAATATTGCTGATGCTATCCGCTGGTGTTTGGGCGAGCAGTCCATGAAGCAGCTACGCGGTAAAAAGACGGAAGATATCATCTTTTCTGGTTCTGAAGGTCGGAGCCGATCCGGTTTTGCGGAGGTGACCATGATTTTTGAGAATGAGGACAAGGCGCTGAAGACTGATTTTGCGGAAGTAGCCATCACTCGTCGCCTGTACCGTGACGGCGAGTCTGATTACATGCTGAACGGACAGTCGGCGCGTCTCCAGGATATTCAATTGTTGTTGGCCGAGGCCGGAGTAGGCCAGCGGTCATATGCTGTTATCGGCCAGGGCATGATTGACCACGTTCTTGTCAGCTCGCCGGAAGAGCGCAAGATGTTTTTTGATGATGCTACGGGTGTTCGCGGTCTCCAGATGCGCCGCCACCAGTCACTTTTGAAGTTGGAAAAGTCCGCGATTAACTTAGCTGAGGTGCAAATGGTGCTCGACGAGTTAGAGCCTCGCCTAAACATGTTGAAGCGCCAGGTGAAGAGACTTGAAGAACGCGAGAAAGTCACGGCCGAGCTCAAAACTGTTTCGCTTGAGTACTTCCAAGGCAAATGGGCAGAGCTTGAGAATGAGAAGAAGGCCATTGCCGGCAAATTGGGCGGCATGGATGAGCGAGTGAATGCCAAGCGAGCCGAATTAGCCGCTGGCGATAAGAAACTTGCTGAGTTTGAGATTCAGGAAGTAGGGAAAGCTGATGGTGCGGGAAGTGGAATGGGGGAGTTGCAGTCTGCGTATAAGAAAGCACAGGGGGATTTGGCCGAGGCCAGAAAAGCGCAGGTTATGGCTGAGCGCGAAGTTGAGCTTGCTAAAGTCCGTGCGCAATCTTCTTGGGCGCCCTTGCCACTCCAGGACATTGTGAGCGAGGTAAAGTTTATTGCGGAGAGTCACTCGAGCCTGCTCGACAAACTTAAGGCCGTGAAAACGGTTGAAGAAATCCGCCTTTTAGAAAAAGAAGTAGAAGAATCGTGGTCGCGTTCTAAGAAGCTCCGTGATCGTCTGGTCAAACCAAGCCCTGAAGATTTTAAGGCTGATCCAGTAGCAGTCGCGGCTGTCGAAACGGCGCATACGGCGGTCATTCTCGCCGAGTCAGAGGTGAAAAAGACTGAGGCCGCCATGGACGCTAAGGCTAAAGAGGCCAGTGCCGCTAAGAGTGAAATTTTCGCTTTCCAGCGGACTCTTCGAGTGCTTCAGACCGAACTCATGGCCCTCGAACAGGCGCGCAATTCTTCCCAGATCGAAATGGCCCGCGTCGAAACCAAACAGGATTCTTTGAAACAGGAAGCGCGAGAAGGTATGGGTGCGGAAGTCGATTTTTCTTCAACCCTCTCCAACCCTCTATTATCCTCTATTACCCTCTCAGAGCTTTACGACCGCATGCTTAAATTACGCCGCCAAGTAGAAATGATCGGTGGTATTGAACCTTCAGTGGTTGCCGAGCATGCCGAAGTGTCCGAGCGTTTCACTTTTTTGTCGACTCAACTCCTGGATCTCCGTTCAGCCATTGCCTCGACTGAGAAAATTGTGGACGAGCTGGATAAAGAAATCCATGCCCAGTCGGAACGCGCCCTTAAAGACATTAATCACGAGTTCCAGAAGTATTTTAAGATTTTATTCGGGGGAGG
>CAYGEQ010000057.1:0-1229 GCA_964348985.1 uncultured Gammaproteobacteria bacterium
ACACGGCAAATACGGTTTCCAAGACTTTGCGGACTACACATTTATAACCCCCGGCATCAAGGTGAAGTCATTCCAAGTCCCCGACGAACCCATCTCGGACCACTTACCGATGATTATTGAGATAGAATCCTAAAGCATCTCCTCTCTTTTTATCTTTGCAAGTAAGGCCTCTGCTTCTAAACGAACTTTAAAGTTGCCAAAGATAGTAGCATCAAAAGTTGTGTGGTGCGGACGGACAACTTTTTCAAAAATAACAGTGTTTTGCTCAAGGTACTGAACGAGATATTCGAGCGATTGATCGACGGGATAAATTTCAATGTGGTCCCAGCCACTTTTTTGGCTGTTGTCCGGTTTTTGGTCTGACAGTTCGAGGAGTGAAATGTCGCCAAGTGGGGTTTTCAAAGGCTGAAGAAACTTAATGATAGCTATCCGTCGCTTAGAGATGATCGACTGATAAATAAATACGCTTTCGTGCTCAAAGAGCGCTCGGAGATGCTCAAACTCAGCCGAGTCAGCGCACTTGTAACAAATATGATCAGCCTGCGCCTGCGGGGCCAAAAGCTTAGACCAAGTAGCAAAGGCCTCAACAAAGATCTCTGAACCAGCAAAAAACTCCTTAAGCGACGTGGGTAGCATGTTATTTACTCGTTCATTCGTTTCTTAAACTCGAAAATGGTGGCTGTGTCCGTAGTAACTACACCGTTCAAAAGTGCCAAGTACAGGCCCACATAACTGCCAAACTGGAGAACTTCGCCTACTTCGTCTAATCGGCTATCACCCTTAGTGGCATATTCAATCACCGTAATCCCCTTTTTCTCCAAAATATCTGCGGTGATATCGCATCTCTTCTGAGTGCGCTCATGATAATGGCTGGAGCGCAGCAGAATAGCTGTAGTGTTTTGGGCTTGGCCAACTGGATTAGATAGCCCTTCAAGAAAATGGTGATTCAATTCTGGTAGCAATTGATAAGTTGCAAACTGTTTAGCTGACTCGTTCATTTGATTCTGAAGTATGTGCGCATTACCGGAAAGATGTTCGGCGGCAATAATGACAATTGAACGGTTTACAATTTCCAGAGCCACTTCTTTAGCCGGGTTCTCGGCGGCTGGAACGTCCGTAGCGCAGTTATCAATCACCTCACCCATGGCTGACATCATGGAAGCTACTTCCGTCTCCTTAATCTTCAGCACGCCCATCCGTTCCAACATGCCCATGATGCCGACAAGAGA
>CAYGEQ010000057.1:1329-2578 GCA_964348985.1 uncultured Gammaproteobacteria bacterium
AAATTCCGCTGCATCACCTGCAGTATACACATGCTCTACGCTGGTTTCGAGATATTCATTAGCTAGGACGCCATTCTTAGTGGGGATGCCGGCATCAAGCACTGCTTTTTCATTAGCTCGGGCGCCAATACCTACGCCCAGTAAACCACAGGGAATAGTCTCGCCATTTTTTAGTTTAACGCCCATCAGCTCTTCGTCGCCCAGTAATTCGGGCATCGGTTCGTCAAAGTAAAGCGTGATGTTATGCTTTTTAGCTTGCTCGGCTAGCACCTTCTGACTTTCAGCTGACAAGAGCCTGGACCAAAAGCCCTGACCGCGCATAGCAATCCCAAACGGAATTTCAAAATGAGCAAAAATGTTTGCGTACTCCAGGGCAATAAATCCCCCACCGTAAATAAAAGCTCGGCGTTCTTCAACTGGCCGAGTCTTCAGCTCGCCAATTAAAGCCACTAGGTTATCCGCGTCATCAATAGTCGATAAATATGAAACCCCACGCCGGTCGTCATGCAACAAATCAATTTCAGTGCCAGTTGTTACTAAGAGGTCATCAAAAGGTAGCTCCCTACCCTCACTGGTGCGCACAAATTTATTCTTCAAATCAATCTCTTCGGCCCGTACGCCCAACATGACTTCAATCTTATGGTCGTAATACCACTGTGGTTGCTTCAAAAAAACTTTCTCTCGGCCAACCTTACCTTTCACGTAATGCGGCAATAGAACACGAGAATAGCAAGGATGAATTTCCGCTTCTAAAATAACAATAGAGCACTCTTTATCGCGTGCTCTAAGCTCCTCGGCTGCAGTAGTGCCGGCAATTCCTCCGCCGATTATTAAGATATTTTTCATGTACTTGCATCCATCCCGACGCCAGGAGGGATAGAATTTTATTCGAGCATTCAATTCATCCATGCTACCCCTCGTGGCCTCGGGGTGGAGAAACTACACATTCGGATACAACTGCACGCCAGCTTCGTCAAAAATGCTGATAGCCAAGGTGGGACAAGACTGAGCAGCCACAATCAAGTTGTCTTTCTCCGCCTCGGTCATCTCCACCATTCGCTCATAAGTTGGGCTATCCGGCGCCTCACCCTTATCTAAAACCTCAGCCTTATTCTCGCCGTTCATCACAAATGATTCCGGGGCCACAGTAACACAGCTGGCCGCGCCAATGCACAAATCAGGGTCAACAACTATGCGTAGTTTCATACGGTAAGAATAGTACAAGAAATGCCTCTTTTGTGGAAAGGGA
>CAYGEQ010000058.1:0-2543 GCA_964348985.1 uncultured Gammaproteobacteria bacterium
GAAGCTGACGCGGCGCGATTCGCTGCGCCTGGAAGGCCGCCTCAAGCAATCGCTGACCGAGCACCGCGCCATCCTCAAGGCGCTGCGGCGGCGCGATGCCGACGCAGCCGGCCGCCTGATGCACGATCACCTGCTATCCGGCCGGGCGGCGCTGGCCAAGCTGCATACCGGCGCAAAGTAGCCATCGCCGCAGAAGAGTCGACGCTCTAATTGTGGATTCCGTGGGCGGTGATCATGCTGTCCAACGCCATGATCGCCGAGTCCTGTAATCATGAGCAAATGCCGTTTTCGGCCATTAGCGGCCTGTGGGGGACTTTCATCCATTGCGGTCATTCATGCTCCAAAGGAGCCAGGGCGACACACCCGAACATTGCCGCGCATCCATTGGACATATACCTATTCAGCTCGTATGCTGTCGTGCAATTTCCTTCGATGTTGGGTTGCGGCTATAGGGAGATTCGGTGGACGGCCAAATGACAATAAAGTTAGAAGACTTGGTGAAGGCCGGAGGTCATTGGCTCGAGCTGTTTGACTCGTCATTCGCACAAGACAACATTCCGCTTCACGCCAGACCCCTTAAATCTGCAATGTGGTTAGTCAGGGACGGTATTGAGGAAATACCATTTGGTGATTCAGGAATCGATTTTTTCGACAAGGAATGGTTTTCGGCGTTAGTAATTGCTATTCGAGAGTGGTATCGAGACCGATACGGCGCCGCGGCCTTCGATCCCGTTCGTGACATCCTCAGTGGCTTAGTGCTTTTGCATGGGACCCCCGTCAAAATTGAGGCTAGAGTTACAGTCGCAGAAATCGAAGTCGAAGGTGAAACTTCATGGCTTACCTTCCCAGACGCGATTCATGAATCAGAGAGTTTGCAATCGTTCTTTCCAACACGTCCAAATCTCAATGCGCTTCCGACAGAAGACCGCGCTGAACTTGAGGTGCGTGTGGCTACCATAGTTAGAAGTGCCAGGAGCATAAACCTTGCCCTTCAAACTGCGGCCTACCGTTTAGATGAAGTAGCGCAAATGGCAGCGGGCGTTTGGGGACATATCGAAAAAGCAGTAGTCGACATACTGACCTTAAAACCAGCCGTGGCCGCTGTTGGATGCTGGGAGCTACACCTGGCAGTCGAGAAGGCGTTCAAAGTATTCTTGATGCAAAATGGGAGCCGCATTACGGGCCACGACCTCGACGCGCTATCGAAAGCTTCAACAAAGTACTGCCTCGTGGTCACGGAGACTGTATTAGCAATATTGCCTGACGGGCACCGAGCGATCAATATGCGGTATGGGGAGGTCGACATAGAAATTGCCGAGGCCCTAGAGAACTACAACGCAGCACTTCAACTTGTTTACGAGATTACTGACAAACTACAGCGGAACTACAGATTTAACAACGCCAGCCTTCTGTTAAAGAAACCGCGATGGGTGGGGCGTGGCACTTAAGCCAAGTAGCTTCCTCTTGCAGCAGGCCATAGCAAATCCGCGGTTTTCGGCTAATTGCTGGGCTGCTGTTCAGTCTCGGAGGTTCACGGATCAAAGGGGCCAGGGTCGATTTATTTTGGCGACAGAGAAATAATTCGAGCCTGGCCCCTTTCTCCTCGTAACCATGAAATCTAACCCTGAGTATATGGACGTTGCGCGTTGAGTCTGCGCATCGCCGGTGACCTCCACGCGAGTTGCAAATGAAGATTCAAAGCAGTGCGCACTTTGATAGGGTGTCTAAATGGACTTAAAATATAAAATCGAAAAGTACGCGGAATGCATGGAAGAAGTCAAAAAACGAGTAGTAGTTATCGAGTCTTTACTGAATAAGACCGTAAACACGCCATATTTGATTACCAATGTTGAGTTTGCGTGCATTCAAGTTAGAAAAATATTAGAGCTTGTGGCACTATCGGGCCTTATTGCGAATAAAGTTGAGTTTCAGAAAGTTAAGATGAACCTCGAAAATCTCTGGAATGCGAAGGATATTATCAAAACACTAGAAACGATAAATCCAAAGTTTTATCCAGAACCAATTATTCTTCAAAGTCTTAATGGAGACCCCAACAACACAAGAACACAGCCAGTTAAGTCAGGCTACCTTATGAGAGAAGAGTTTTTAGATATCTATGCTCGTTGCGGAGGGCTTCTTCATGCGCAGAACCCGTTTTCTAAGAAGAAAGAGTTTACTCAAACGTATGAAGTGATCCCTAGGTGGCTGGAAAAGATAAAAAAACTATTGAATCAGCACGTTGTTAATTTAGTCGATGAAAGTCACATGGTTATGGTCATCATGAACTTTGGCTATGATGCTAAGGTGTCAATTGGTGGTTATGGTCAAGCTAGCAGCTAACGAAGCCATCAAATTTACTCCCTGCGGTTGCCGGGCGTAGATTCGCGGCGCTGTTTATGGCGAGCGTTGAATGGCAGCTTTCCCGAACTTTCTACTCCTGCTTTATGGCGTGACCCGCCATTGACCATGAAAACGGCATCAGGCAGGAATGGTTTAGGTTTGTTCGACGTCTGCCTTCCACGTGACGAGGCTGGATGATGCGC
>CAYGEQ010000059.1:0-2511 GCA_964348985.1 uncultured Gammaproteobacteria bacterium
TTAAGAACCAAGAAATCCTCGGCCTCCGCCTAGCCACCTACCAGAACCTGCGCTTCTATATAAGGATGATGGAGGAGATTAGGAAGTTGATAGCTAGTTAAAAAAGTTGAAAAAGCCAAGAAAGTTTAAAAAGTGTCTGAACCATCAGATTCAGACTTTTCAGCTTTTTTAACCTTTTTAACTTTTTAAACTAGTATTAGCCATTTTTTTCGTCTTATTCCTTGACAAAAGGCCATTTTTTTGCTACAATAGAAAGGTTCTGAAGCCGCTATTTTGGTGGTTTCCAGGCAATTACAGGTTGCATAGGGGGCTTGTCATGACGACGAACCTTGTCGCCGATGAGCAGTTGGGCGCCTTCGCCCGTCGCCAAAGGGAACTCTCCAGGCTCGTTCGGTACAGCGTGCCCAAGTCGGGCCCGTACCCCATCGTTGACTGCGACGCGTTGCCGCGGATCCAGCATGGGTGGGTGATCGAGGAGCACCAGCGGGGTGGCGAGATCAGCCTCGATCCCAAGAAGCTCGAGCTGCACCACTCGCTGTACTTGACGGGTGACAAGTCCGTCAGCGATCAGTACATGCGCGAGGAGCTGGAGGGGAAGATGATTCTTAACGCCTGCGTTCTGGATCGTCTCCTGGCCAACGTGAGCCTCATTCCCGAGTTCTGGAGGGAGGACGATGAGGGGCATATTGGCGGTATCCGCTTCCGGGGAACCACGTACCGTCGCCCGAACGGTAACCTGTATCATCGCAACCTCCTCTTGATCGAGGGGCGGTGGTGCTCGGGCTATGTCCCGTGCGAAGACGATCGGCCTTCCGCGTACTTCGCCGTGATCTCTGTCGGTTAGCGCTTAGGATTTAGATCCTTGGCAAAGCCGATCATGAGGCATCGTGGGACTGCTTGGCATCTCCATCATTAATCCGCATCACCCTGAACTCTTTCCAAAGAGCCGCCAGGGAGGTGCGGTTCTTTATTGTGAGAAAATTCGCTTAAAGAAATGCTACCCCTCCTGGCGTCGGGGTGGATGCGGTGAAGGGGCCGTGATCTGTTATACTTTCACTGTATGCCCTCGATTGAGGCCTCTTTCCGGATTGTTAGAGATTTAACGCTCGATTTTTTGTATTTCCCGGTGTGGTGGTACTCCGTTGGGCTGATGGAGAGGGTGAACGGGTCAGGTGATTTGATTATTGGAGCCATGCGGAGTTTGCAGATTGGACTTTGGATTAGGAATATTTTTGTGCCCATGTACGGGGCGTATGATTGGCAGAGCAGAATTATTAGTGTGTTCATGCGGACGGTGCAGATTATTGGACGAGTAATTGCGCTAATATTCTGGATTATTTTTGCCTTCGCTTTGTTCGTTCTGTACGTCTTTGGGCCAATTGCACTCGTTCTACTGTTTGCTTATAACGCCTTCTTTACCGGCCAGGCTTCTTATTATGGCGCGTAATCAAACACCACGGCCGGGTTTACGCGTCGGTGAGCAAACTTTTGTTTGGCAGAAAGATATTGACGCAGTGTCAATTGCGCATGAGCGAGGCCTTAAGAAGAGCCGAGGTTTTTTTGCAGTTGTGGCTTTTGTGTTAGGTACTTTGTCTATTCTGCTGTTTGCTGTCTTGCTTCTGACCGGCGAGTCAATGGCTCTGCAATCCTTGACCGAACCTCATTTGCAGTTTGCTTTTTTGCCGCTTGGTTTTATCTTGTTTCTTTTTGCTTACTTTGAGCATCGGTTGGCCTCACCTGTACCGTTGTCCTTGCCTAAGAACGTGTCGGCTGATTTTGCGGAGGCGGTGACGGACAGAGCTCAAGACTTGGCGCTGTACGCTACTGACGACGCCATGAAATCGGTAGAGGATGCGTATCTGTTAGCCGGTAAGAATGGGGACGCGAATGTTGGTCCGGCCCATTTATTTGCTGGAGCTTTGGGTTCACGGCCGGGGCAAATTTTGTTTGCTCGGTTAGGTTTAACTATCGACACGATCCGAGATCCGTTGCGTCGCCATTTAGCCCTTGAGGCGAAGGGGGACACAGAGCTGGGGGAGCGTGCGCCTCATGTTTTGGCTTTGGCTGGTTTGCTGGCTGCTAAAGGCGGCCGGTCGCATTTTACTAGCCTTGATATCTTTGCCGCTGCTTATCAGTCAGATGAATTCTTTACGGAGCTGTTTGATGAACAGGGGATTCCGCAGGCTGAGTTAGAAAATTGTTTGCACTGGATGCGTATTTCCGAGGAGCTACAAGAAAGATATAAAGCGTTCAGACAGGCCGCGGCCTTTAAGCCTCAGGGAAACATGGACCGGGCGATGACGGCTATCGCCACGCCATTTTTAGACTCCGTGAGTGAGGATCTGACGCGGGCAGCTGTTAGAGGTTACACTGATTTGCTGGTTGGCCGAGATGAAGAAGTGCAGTCTGTGTTTAGAGCTATTGAGGGCGGTGGTACGAGCGTGGTGTTGGTTGGCCCTTCGGGCGTAGGCAAGAGCGCGATCATTGAGGGTATAGCAGACTTAATGGTGG
>CAYGEQ010000060.1:0-2490 GCA_964348985.1 uncultured Gammaproteobacteria bacterium
GAACGATTTTTAACTGCGGACTCTAGGTCAACTTCGGACTAAATTCGGGAGCAGGTCAGGGAGATTATCGATGGAACGCAATCCCCTCCGAACTTTCGAGCCGGAGAGCAAGTGATGTCTGGGCTCACTTGATCTCAATATAATTGTTCAAGAGAGCCATCACAAATATAAAAAGCTGCCGCGGGGTACTGCTCTGTCTGATCGACAATCTCAGCCCCCTCGTAGTCGACCTGTATAACTTGAGCCAGTAATTCACTCTCACCGAATGTCAGGCTTACTTGGCGCAAAATAAGCTTCTCACGAGAGAACTTCCCCGAAAACTCGCGATCTTCCTTTCCTTCACATAAATCGACAGTAACAAGGTAGCCGGACCCATTTGGCAAGGTCTTCAAATCCAGGCTTTCCTTCAGAAACATATCGTCTGGCCCCCCGCTCCGCTGTGGCGCGTTGATAAACCATGGCGGATCGCCGCCGCTCTGCGCGGAATACTCAAACACCCCATCTAATTCAATGACAGTCTCAGAAAAATTGGCGCCATACAGAGAAAAGTAATCCGGACTGGATTGCAACATACCCTCAATGTCACCCGGATCCAGCATTTCAGCGCGAATCTGATCTGCCACCTCAGGCTGTATTGCCGCACACTGTATATAGAGAAATGGGCCGGCTATCTGTATAGCTGCCTTTGATTTTTTCACCATAGGAGAATCTCCAACTTTAAACTTACAAGGACGATTTAACGGGATACTTAGAGCCTATCCCGCTAGGGCGTGATGCCAAACAATTAGACCACACGCAAATTGCAGCATCGCCACATAGGTATCGGCCCGTTTTTCCCAACGAATCAATTAGCCGCCGATACCGATTGAGCCAGCTATGCGATCGCTCCACCACCCAGCGTCGTGCCCGCGCTCCCTCACGCTGGGGCTTGGCTTCATCGCGACGTCCACGAATCCACGGCACCATGCCGATCTGCCAAACGTGGTCATAGATACGGCGTCCGATATAACCCAGATCCAGGCACAGCCACGAACGCGGCGCTTGCCCCGGTCGGTCGATGACGATCTTGGCCAAGGTTTCTTCGAGCAGCATGCTGTCGTGACGATGCGCCCCATCGATGACCAACGACAGCGGCAGTCCTTGGCCGTCAGTGAGCAGGCTGCGCTTGACACCCCCTTTGCCGCGGTCGGTCGGGTTCGGGCCGATTTTTTTCCCCACCCAACGGGGCCTTGGTCATCGTGCCATCCAGCGCCAGCCAGAACTGGATAACCACAAAGCTCGCACCCACCATGTCGGATAAATTATTTATTTATCATTAATCAAGAGCTTCATATTTTTTTTGATGACTTCTATCAAAGTATGGCCTTCATCTAACCTGCCCTCAACAAGTTCAAGAGCACTCTCCAGGTGTTTCAGTGCAACCGCATCCTTCTTAAGTCTCATCTCGACTCTTGCGAGATTGAATATGGTAGTTCCTATAGCCAGATAATCATCACTAGAATCAAGAATCAGCAAGGATTTTAAATAAAACTCCTCGGCCAATTGAAAGTTATCTTGCTCTTTGTGCATGTATGCAATGTTATTATGTATTTTCGCAAGCAAATCGATCGTTATATCAGAATTATTATCAGCCGCTTCAAGTGCTTGGTTAAAAAGCTCCAGCGCCTCCTTGAACTGACATTTATCTAGTAGAGCGTTCGCTAAATTATTAAGCGAATCCACAGTATTGTTTGAATCCGGATTTTTACTTTTATCAAAACTAAGTACTTTGCGAAATAAACGAATGGCCCCCTCGAGGTTTTCTGTATTATGTAGCGCCACGCCCAATACAGTCGAAATACTGCTATAACTATCGCCGAACCTGGCATCTTTATAAGATTTTTTCTTTGAGTAAACCGCAGCTGCTTTTTTTAGAACAGGAATAACTTTTTCCCATTGTTCAGTTATTTGAAGAAATTCAAGCAGATAGTTTGCAAGCTCACTGCAATCCGGGTTTTTAACAGGATATTTAGAGCATTCTGAAATACCATTTAGTAGCATTTCAATTTTTTCATTTAAACTACTGGCCGGCACAAGCAATAGCGCTGTACCATCGCGCTGCATAGATGGAGGCCCATCAAAAATGGCATTTATGATAGCCTCAATAGGAACTATTCCGTTTTCTCCGAACATGTTTATTTTTATGCTTCAGTGATTATTAAATTTTTGTCAAATATCAAGGCAAGCCGATCCGACACCCATTTCAACCCAGCCATTTAAAATATAAATCAATGCATCATTTTCCGGATCTTCACAACAAAAAATAGTTCATACTGATTTACCTTGTGTAATTTCCACCCCCATATTTTTGTACTTTGCACGACTTGTTTTCTTCTTTTTCAAGCTCCTTAAAGTAGATTAACTACGCATGCCCCGTATACGGATTGTACTTATGGCGGATTTCAAAAGGCAGATCTAAGAATTATTTATTTCTCACGCGCTGTCTCTATT
>CAYGEQ010000061.1:0-2485 GCA_964348985.1 uncultured Gammaproteobacteria bacterium
CACAGTGGCGTGCCGCCACGGTTAAAATCAACGTACGTCTTGCCGTTTTCGCCGTGAATGTTTTTGGCTGCATCTTCTTCCAAGTGCATGCGCTCAATGCGGATGCGCGCCGTTCTGTTTTCACCCGGGATCTCAACATCAAGTTTGCCCTCGCTCATGATCGGTAAATCAAACTGAGAGATCTGGTAGGCCTTTGGCAAATCTGGGTAGAAGTAGTTCTTGCGGTCAAATTTGCTATTTGGCGTGATTCGTCCTTCCAGGGCTAGGCCGAGCATGACTGCCCAGGAGACCGCCTGACTGTTGGGGACGGGTAGGGTGCCTGGGTGGCCGGTACAGACCGGGCACACATTGGCGTTTGGTTCGGCGTCATTAACATGGGCCGAGCAGCCACAAAAAAGTTTAGTCTTTGTGTTCAGCTGGACGTGCGTTTCTAAACCGATGACTGGTTCTAGCTTCATATCAGTGGGTACCTTACGATTTTCTCAGGCTAAAGTAAAGATGTAATTCGTAGGTCAAAATGATGGGTAAAAGTAGGACTTCTAACATGCTCAAGAGAGCATTTAGCCAGGCTGGGGTAGCGTAGATGATAACCATTGGGTCAGTTAGACCCTTGGCAGAGAGGATCGGCCAGAGTAACAGGGTAACTCCGGTGACTAAAAGCAGTCCAAAAGCTGCCAAGCGCCACAGGACCGGGAAAAAGTAACCGCGTACTCTAGCTCTGCTTTGTTTTAGGGCCAAGAGTGTTCCGGATCCATTTAACACCGCTTCAATTTCCGCAAAAGCAAACCAGACCATAATCACAATACCCGGGATAATAAAGAGAAATAGTCCAAGGATTTGTAGGACGCCACTCAAGAGCCCAATCCACAGGAGGGTGATGGCTCGGCGCCAGGCTAGCTCACTCACGCTTGTGACTGCATCCTTGGGCGCCAAGTCTGGTCTGATGAGGCTGGTAACGCTGATTATAATGGCGCACGTAGCCCAAAGAGATAAACCGAATAATAAAATGTTCGCTAGTAGATGAACATATTTATTAATGTCTGGCTCTAAGAAGCTTCCACCTAAGCTGATTAATATCGGAACAAATAGCCAGCCAGCAAACCCAAGCAAAACTGAAGCGTTGGGCGGGGTGGCCAGGAAGTTATAAGTGGAGGAGACGAGTGACGAAACGCTCGGTAATTTATGGTTAGTCTCGGCTGTTTCTGAGACTGTCATAAATATAGAAATCCGTTAGGACAAAAAGTGGGATAGAGAGCGCGGTGATCATGGAACCTAGGATCATCCAGGTGGCATTACCGATGCCTTGATAAAGGTTAAGATCGCTAATCGTTAGGAAGAGGATAATGGTGAGTGAAATGAATAAGAGGAAGTTTAGGATGAAGCTGATTAACAGGTAGATTATTTTGGGGACTACAAAGGCTATAAGCACGCCCCACCACCGACCAGTGACCAGTTTGGCGGAGTGCATTAGGGCCTTGGTGCCGGTTATCTTGTCTAGAGCTAAGGCAAATGGAGCAAAGCCGTACAGAATGCTGTACCTCACGGCCAACAGGAAGGAGACGAATGAGCCGACTAATAGCAGGAGGCCACCAATCATTGATAAAGCAGAGGCGGTTTCGCGGGTGCTATCAATCATGACTAGGATTATGCCTAGGGCCGGTGGGATTGAGATAACTATTAATACTAAACTAGTCAAAATAGAGATCCAGATGTAGGAAAAGAAGAGCTTCCAGGCCTTTTTATTTGTATCTTTCTGATCAACTTTATTGCCAGCTGCTTGTTCTTTGATAGTTATGATGGCAGCTAAGAGAGCCCAAACGCTAACTACACCAATCAGTAGGGCTCCGGCATAGTTGAGGATGATAGTGAGGACATGCAGCGGAGTGGCAGCTGTGCCGGTCACGTAGGGCTGCATGAGTTTAGCTAAAGCCGCCGGCACTGAGGCGACTATAATCCAGGCGGTAATACTCAGGAGTCCGACAAAATGCTTGCTGTAGTGAGCAATTGATTTGTCGATTACCTGTCCAAGCGAAATAAGTGAGGCCATATGGAGGAATTATATCATCCCGTTGTCCCAAATCCGCCGCGGTCAGCAGCGCCGGTTTCACCTTCTATGAATGACACGGCCGGGCAGGGGACTATGACGCCCTGCATGATCCGTTCGCCTTTTTGCACTGTATATGGCTCATTACCCACGTTATGCAGATAGGCAAAGAGCTCGTCTGTGGGTCCACAGTAATCACGGTCGATCACGCCGGTGCCGTTCGCTAGCCGGATGCCTTTTTTGGCGTTACTGGAACGGGGCAGGAGTAGTAAGAGGTGATTATCTGGCACTTTAACAATTAGCCCGGTGCGAAAAATCTTTCGTTCGTTAGGTTGCAAAATGTATTCCTCTATCACCGCAATGTCGAAAGCGCACGCGCCAGCGGTCTTGTACTCTGGCATCGGGGTGTCGTCGGTCAGTCGACGGATGGTCACTTGCATA
>CAYGEQ010000062.1:0-2467 GCA_964348985.1 uncultured Gammaproteobacteria bacterium
TTTTCTGCATCTCATCTGTCTTGAAAAACCGGCTCACGTAACGGTGCATGGGCGTGAAGACTGAAAGCTTCTGTCCCTCAATCGCCATGCGCAAGGTGAAGAAATCAAAAATTGAGTTGTAGTTTTTGTAAATGAAGTGGGCCTTGGAAATATCGTAATTTCTTTTGGCTCGCGCTAGATATTCGTCCATCCGCTTAGATGAACCAGGCTCTAACCGTTCAAAGGTTGGCGAATCTTTCTCTAGGTCAGAATGAATATCAACTACTCCGGTCGAACTATCCTTAAAAACAATTCTGTAAGATGGCGAGAGACGCCTAAGCTCAAGATGATCTGTCACTTTTTCATCGAGTAACAAAAAATACTGTTCAAAAATATCCGGCATGAGATACCAAGAAGGTCCCATGTCAAAACGGAAACCACCTTCTTCATACACGCGCATGCGCCCACCGAGCTGCGTGTTCTTCTCAAGCACCGTCACCTCATAGCCGGCCTTGCCCAAAAGCGCGGCTAGCCCTAGGCCGCCTATTCCGCTCCCAATGACTACCGCTGTTTTTCCGCTTTCCATACGCCAAGGGCAAGAATAATTTTTCTGAGCTTAGTCGTCTTGGCTCGTTTTACAAACACATCACACTTTTGGTGCTCGATCTCGTCCAAAATAGCCTCATAGAGGGTGGCCGCTAACCTAACTGGAAAACGACCGTCCTCCCGCAAAAGCGATACGCCCTCATCAGCGCTGACATATAACGCCCTGGCTCGGCTCATCTGGTAGCCCATAAACCGCCTAAACGGTTCATCCACCCGATGTTCTAATAACTGCGCTTTAGTGATGCCGAATGATTCAAGTTCAGCCTTCGGTAAGTACACTCGACCCCGCTCTTCCAAATCCTCCTTGATATCTCGCAAAAAATTAGTCAGTTGCATGGCGTAACCTAATTCTTCCGCAAAGAGTAGGGCTCGCTTATCCGTGAAGCCAATCACATGAGACATCATGAGGCCAACCACGGCCGCTGAACCGTACATATACTTCTCTAGCTCTGCGTACGTCTGATACTCAGTCTTCTCTGTGTCTTGAATCATGGCTGAAATAAACTCTTCGCTATACTTATACGGAATACCGTATTCATGAAAAACACGCGACGTGGCTCTCAAAATTGGCACCCACACACTAGGTACATCCTCAGCTATTTCCCAACCAGACACGTTATCATAAGCTTTTTTCCAGACATCCTTCCAATACAACAAATCTTTTTTAGTCTGATTAAGGTCACTAGTTTTTGGGTTATCTACTATCTCATCCGGCAACCTAAAAAAAGCATACAGCACCTGGGTGGCTAAACGGGTATTTTTGGAAAAGAAACGAGTGGCAAAGGCGTAACTTTTTCCGTGCTTTTTTAAAAGCTGTTTGCAAGCTTGGGCATCAGCCTGATATTGGATAACGGTCATGTGTGTCGCTGTGCAACGGTCTTCAAGAGTTCGGAGAGAAACGTTTCAACAGATGGCGACATTTTAGCACGGGCCAACACCTGTTCAGTGTGGGCGAATATATCCCGCATTGATTGAGTAGCGAAATCTTTAGCGCCGACTCGCTCGAGTAAGATTCGTACTTCTTTAATTTCCTTTGGGGTCAACAAGCCTCGACCGAAATAACTCAAAAATTTTCGCTGATCAGTCTTAGAAGTAGCCGTTAAGACGAAGGCTGAAATTGGTGTATGGGCACCGTCAGCGATATCAGCACAGGCTGGCTTACCGGTCTTTTGGGCCAAGGTCCAGATATCAAAATAATCGTCCTGCAGTTGGAAGCCCAAACCCAAACTTTCGCCATAATCCTTAAGCGTACCCTCAACCTCATGAAGCTTGCCGGCCAAAGAAGCACCCAGCTGTAGTGGCCGAACAAAAGTGTAAGTAGCGGTCTTGAGTAAATTCTTCCTGGCCACTTCTTTTTCAGTTACCGCCGTTCTAGACATCAGGTCCACATCAAGCATCTGACCCGACACCACTTCAGTCACCATTTTAGAGAAAATTTCTAAAAGTTGCAGACCAGCCGGAGTGCGCATCGCTGCCCTAGCCACACATTCATAGCTCCAAGAAAATAATAGATCTCCAATCAGAACCGCCTGGCCGTTAGCTAGATGCGGAATATCACCGCGCCGTTTGGATTTTTTTAGGCGAGCTGTCTCCGCGTGATGAACGGTAGAGACCCCGTGGCGAGTCTTACCCTTATCAATCACGTCATCATGAACTAAACAAAAAAGATGGAAAAGTTCTAAACCAACCCCAAGAGTCCGGGCGAGCTCCTTATCCTTACCCCCCAGCGCTTCATAAATACCCTCGGCCATGTAAGGCCGAGCCCGCTTGCCACCGGCCGCGGCAATAGTCTCAACTGAGGACAGAAGCGTGGCCAAATCCGGATTCTTAAGAGTGCGCTTGGCCTGCAAACACTTGGCCCGTATATAAGAATGGAGATCTT
>CAYGEQ010000063.1:0-2281 GCA_964348985.1 uncultured Gammaproteobacteria bacterium
CAATCTTTTTCGATAGCTTGTATGCACAAATCAGCTTTTGCTCTGGCGTGACCGGGTTGTAGGTTGACCCCTCTCTAGCGACTAACCACGGTAACCGCCCTCCCACTATCACCGCGTTACCATTCGCCGGGATTGCCGGGAATTGCTTTACCATGGAAGTGCCGGATTGAACTGGTGACAATTTGATACCAGTTGACCCTGTGAACCTATACCAGTCTCCTTCAGCTTCGATTATCCCGGCTTCCTGCAATACCGCTAACGCCAATTCCTCGCTCCGCTTCATGTGTTTCCCTCGCAGTTTAGTCTTGTAGGTCTTTCCGTTCGTGGCCCCACGGCTTATGTTCTTTGGGCTTCGGCTTTGATTTTTCTTTCCACAGGCCAATAGCATCTAAATCGAAATGCCTATCTCCATAACGGCTTCCGGCGTTGGTGTCCTGCTTGGCACTTGGGCCGCCGCTCCCTTTTGTGGCCGACGCATAAGAATCACCCAGGTTAAGCCACAGCGTCCCGTCATCACGCATAACACGCTTCACCTCTCGAAATACAGCCACCATCCCCGCTACAAACTTCTCGGGAGTGTCCTCTAGGCCGAGCTGGCTATCGACACATATCGCACCGCATTTACCGCATTTATTTTTATACCTGATTTTTGAGGTGCCAGCATTTTGAGTTTGTTTTGTTACTCGAGGGTCGAGCTGATCGTTTGTCTGTAGGTGATCGCAGTTATCATCGCCTCCGTCCCATTCAGCAGTTCCGTAATCTCTCAACCCCCAGTACGGCGGGCTCGTAACGCAAGTCTGGACGAATGAATCAGGCCAGGATTGCATGGTCTTAACATTGTCCCCAAGGTAAATCTTATTCGGTTCTGGTGTCATATATCCTCGCATTTCCGTCATATCATCCCGGTCGTCGTTATCCACGCGACGTCACAGCCACCGGGAGTGCTGTCTTTGAACCATCAGACGCTTGATGAGGCTTCTATGGTTCTCGTCTTTGGGCTGTCATCTTTTGGATGATGCCTACTCAAATCAAAACATCACCGTATTAAGTTTATGCGAATCGAATAATCTGCGGTTGCTCTTGGAATCGGACCAAGTGATTAAGCCTCGTATACTGGCACGATACCATCTCACCCAACAGTTTCGGACATAGTACGCCCCTGATTTTGCGCGCGAATTTTAATGTGGTTCCAGTAGTTTTCTCCCTACTTTCCGCACCGACTGGCTCTCAGACTAACCCCAAGTCTACGGCGTCCTACTATTGCCGCTTACCGCTATTTGGTCTGATTGTTTTCGTGTACTCTCGGACACAAGGCCGGGCTATTAACCCTATTACGACCAGTCCCGTCAACGATCATTCGACTCGCCCAGGTTGCGCTTCCGCAGAGCCTGGAAATTGTGCCGGACATAATCCGGGCTTGTGTTCCTCGCAATAAATAAAAGTGACGAGTGCCAAGTCACAACCGCTAGGAAGTTTTTGGCACTCGTCGAAAACGATTTTTCTGTTAGCGGTTGTGACATGCCGAAATATTACACTACGCTAAACACATTGTCAACTTAATTCTGTAACAAAACCGTCACATGCCAAGACAAATTTTTTTAAGCTACTTTCTCGACGAGGATTTTATCGCTTTCGTCTTTCCCCATTTATTGAGTCTGTCTATTTCATTGCAGAGACACGCCACCGCGTCAACGATCCCGACTGGCATCATTAGCCATCCCTGCGCGTCGGCATGCTTCTTCCATGACTTCGGTTCGTAGTTAGTTCGGTAGCAAATAATATCTTCGCGTGTCATTTTCCGCTCCATCACTTCTTAACCCGCCGCATCCATAGGCGAGGCTTTGACCATAGCGGCTTGGCGATATTGCAGAACCCGACGCGCAGAAGCCACCCCTTATCGTCTAGCCTTGGATCGCGCCTAGTCATCGAAGGATACCCCATGATCCGCGAGATGGTCGTTAAACTCTTTGCGAATCTCGGCGCAGGTCATGGACTTGTTCTTACCATGCTTAACCTCGTTGCGTAGGAACTGGTCGAACTCCCACGCCGCCGCCCGCCAGGATGAACCTTCCATGGCGTCACGGTGCGCTTCTGCGTCGGCAGGTAGGTCAAACAGCATAGCGGCTCTCATTTGTGTCTCCTTTTTGTAAGAAAATCGTACACAGTTTTCTGTCACACTAATCTCCTTCTATCTGTGACTAAATTGTATGCGTTACAGGCGCATCCCTGCGGGTTACGAGCCCGATAACGGCCCTTGCCAAGTCTAGGATTTAAGGCTCTC
>CAYGEQ010000064.1:0-2245 GCA_964348985.1 uncultured Gammaproteobacteria bacterium
CAGGAATCTCCACAAAGGCCCCGGGAATGCTCAGATCATCAGCCGTAATCTGAAATTTAGCTGTTTGTAAGCCGTTTAAGTTAGGTGAAGTAAAGAAAAATTGCACCGTAGCTGACTCCCCCGGCTTCACCTTCTGTACTTGAGAGGCCACTTTTTGACCCTGCCAACTTAGGTGTCTAAAATCACTCGCCCCAGTGGCCATACTAACCTCAGGCGCCGTCAGACCAACGGTTTTCCAAGTAGTAGTACCGGTATTCTTGACCACGGCCGTGAAAGATACGGTCTTCCTGGCCATCACCTTCAGCTTAGTGGCCGACTGAGTGGCGACTGAAGCTGAATAACCGGCGATACCAGAAGAAGAGGCTTGAGAAGATTGAGAGGCTGGAGAAGAAGGAGTCTGAGTAACTGAATTTGTAGAATTGACCGTAACATTCAAAGTAAAATCGCCACCCGTCACCCAAGCAAGGTTCTCGGCAGCCAGGGCGAAGGTTTCCTGATATGAACCGGGGGCCTTAGGAGCTCTTAAAGTAAATTTAACCGTGCCAGTGCTGCCAGGTTTAACCGTTGCTTCAGCTAAACGCTTAACCTGAGAAGGCGACAGCCAAGCACCAGGGTCAAACACGCTCGCCCGATACTTAGGGCCATGCGTATAAAGCGAAATATAACCCGGACCATCATTGACCCAGGTTTTAGTGCCCTTATTTTGAAAGGTGACAACAATATCCTTTACTTCACCAGGAGCCATGGAGAGATGGCCGCTGCCGGTAGTAGTTACTCGCAAAGCCTCAAAAGGCGTAGCCGCCAACACTGATAGCGGCGAACCGAGCAGCAGCGTAGCCAGCAACAAAAAACCAGCAAAACTTCGTTTTAGGAGAAAAAGCATAGTGCCTCCCGATTATAACATCATCGCCAAGAAAAATACCGCCAAAATGGCCAAATCATTCTTAAAAAATGGTACGTCTACCAAGCCATGAATACACATGGTCAGGAGGGCGGAAAAAGCCATCAACACAAACAAATTGTCTCTTCTGGCTACGGCGATGCGAGCTGAAGTGATCGTGAAGATAATGAGCGAAATGACGCCCAACAGGCCAAGTTCGACCCAGAAGTTTAGAAGTATGTTATGGGGATACTGAAAGATTTCGAATATCTTCGCGTCATGATAGGGCTTGATGGCGGTTGGATAGCCGGCGAATCCTGCGCCAGTCAGCCAGTGGGTCTTCAGGTACGTTGTCGTTTCATGCCATTGGGCTAGTCGAGCCTGACCAGAGATATCCCGCAGAAATAACTTCTCTTGGACTACGGGAACGAACATGAAAGCGAAAAATCCAGCCAAAATAACGGCCGAACCAAGCCGTGCCTTAATTTTTGACGGCGTGGTAGACAGCATGAGTGTAACGAAAAGCGCAGCCGGGATAGCAACGAGAGCCGCCTCGGTCTGTGAGAGAAAACAGGCGACTAGACCAAAAAGTGCAATAACAATTCCTGTAATACGCTTAGCGAGTGAGAGTGGATGACTAAAACACGTGGCGTAAACTACGGCCGCAGTCGTTATCGGCGCCACGAACAGGCCGAGAGCGTTTGGGAAGTCAAAGAAGCTAGTGGCACGGAGTTCAAGGTCCCAGGGAACCGGAATACCCAGACCGGTGGCTCGTTGAATAATAGCGAAGAGAGCCAAGACAACCACCATTCCGCCGAGCGCAAAGAATCCCCGTTCCCAGTCAGATTTTTCGGTGAAGGTTGAACGCAGGACGAAGAACAAAAGAATCGGCTCGACAAAATAGGCCTTCCAGATACCCAAGGCGGCAAACGTATCCGGCGCGACCACCACTGCAAAACAAGAAGCGGCCAACAGAAGAAGTAACGGTGTGCGGTATGGCCCCATTGACCGTAAAAATTCAAGCTTCGTCCCCTTCTCTTGGAAAAACCAAAAGCCAAGAATCACTAACACTAAGCACTCAAGTAGAGTGGTTGGCACTGGACCTAACGAAAACCGAATCAAATACGTGGGCAACAAGGCTAACAACAACGTCAGCGCGAGCTTGAAGTCGCGATACGTTAAATAAGCGAAGGATAAAACAATCAAGGCAACCGCGATTATCATATTTCGTCAGTCATCCTGAGGAGCTCTTAGCGACGAAGGATCTGATTGGTTGACCATTCAGATTCTTCGCTACGCTCAGAATGACAAATTAAACGCCCGTTGGTTTCTCAGGCAAGAATAGCTTAGCAATAGCGTGTGGCC
>CAYGEQ010000065.1:0-2158 GCA_964348985.1 uncultured Gammaproteobacteria bacterium
TCAGCATGTACCCGAAGGAAATTTTCCGCGCCTCGCGCCGCTGGGCCGAGAAGCAGATGAAAAATATTGCGCACTGGAACGATCTGGAAAAAGGCGGCCATTTCGCGGCGTGGGAACAGCCCGAACTGTTCGTGAAGGAAATCCGCGACTGTTTCCGGCAGTGCAGGTAGGGGGGAGTGGGAGATGTAAAGGGCTAACCCTCCCTTCCATACAAATCTGGGCACCGACAGAGACAGGCATTATGTTGCCATTTGGTTCTGTTCAAAGTCCACTTTTTATGGTATGCTCCTGGCGCTTGACCGCAAAATGTGGTAGCGCGCTATTAATTGTTGGAAGAATTAGCTATGAGTGGTTTTCTCTTCAATGATCTTAGAAGAGGCCCTGCAGGACTTGGTTTGTTAGGTGAACTTGGTTCTCCGTCCTCTCAGTCTGGACTCGGTCTATCGAACAGACTTGTTTCTAGGTCCCCTCAGTCTGGGCTTGGCTTGTTGAGTGGACTTTGTCATCCATCTTTACTGGATGCCCCTGGCTTGCCTGATGGAGTTGCTTTTCGGAAACCTGACACCTACACATTCACAAAATGGCGCTTTGTCGGGCCGCGCTTTAATCAGCTTCTTGAGAACCTGAAAATTACTATTGATCAGGCAGGGGACGGTGAGGTTAAATACCGTGGCGTAGTCGCGTGCCTGAACCGAGACTATCGGAACAACTCCAATTTAATTGATAACGGGGTGCTGATTGGTTCTTGGGCTAAGAGGACGCGCGTGCGCCCGTCACGAGACATTGACATTATCTTTGTCCTGCCGTGGGAAACGCACCTCCAATTTCAGAAGCGAACAGGGAACATTCAGTCGCAGATTTTGCAAGAAATGAGATCTGTGCTTCGTGTGAGTTACCCGGCAACTGACATCCGTGGAGATCGTCAGGTCGTCGTCATCCCATTTAACACTTGCAAAATAGAAATAGCTCCTGCCTTTCATCGGTCGGGAGGTGGATATTTTGTTTGCGATACGAATAATGGAGGACGCTATAAGCACTGTGATCCATCCGCCGAGATTGCAGCACTTGATAGGGCCGACCGCCTTTCAAATGGAAATGTGCGAAAGTTAACAAGGATACTCAAACAATGGCAGCGCCATTGCAACGTGCCAATCAAATCGTTCTACATTGAGGCCCTGATCAAAGAGTTGCTGCCAACCCTTAGCTATGGTGGCAATAATGAATTCTGGTTCGACTGGCTTGTGCGCGATGCATTCGAGCATATGATTCGTAGGGCAAACGGCTACTTCCTGATGCCGGCTACGAACGAAAAAATATTTTTAGGGGACGAATGGCTGAGCCGCGCGCGTAGTGCGTATTTACATGCTCTTTATGCCTGTGAGTTTGAACGAGAAAATAAAGAAGAGTTAGCGGGTGAAGAGTGGCAGAAAATTTTTGGCACAATGATTCACAAGACAGTAAGTTGAACGCTCCCGTGCAAGCGCTCATACAAGAGTGCAAACGTGAGGAGGAGAACTGCCTCTACACCTCGACAAGTTTTTTCATATGGCTTCGATTTCTGCGCATCTTTCGTGCGGTACTTTGGATTGGCGCTGTAGTTGCAAGCGGTGTCGCGGCTTCGCATATTCTTCGTGGCGATCCCGAATACAAATTGCTTATGGCTGGAGCGGCACTACTTGCAATAATTTTACCAGGGATAAGTCGCGCGCTGCACTTTGACACTACTATCAAGGATTATGCATCTGCTGCGACTGCGCTGAAGAACTTGCAAGGTGAGTTCCGACGAGCCGCTAATGTCTGGTCACACAAACCATTCACCGAGTTTGAAATAGATACCCGCAACCTGTTCGAGGCGATGAACAAGGCCCGGAAGCCTTCTCTCACACCACCAGAATTCAGCTTCCGTCTAGCGCGACGCAAGATTAAGAAAGGCCACTATAAACACGATTCCGACGAAAGGTAGCCGATGGACACGCTGGGTATCTTGTGGATATAACAGACAAAATACCCTTCTTTCCTCTCCTAGTTTTTCCTACGTCCGCTCCGTTGATTTCCTTCACCTAATGATATACATTCACATTAAAGTATATCTATGGAGGCCGGGATGCAGGTAGCGAAATGGGGGAACAGTCTGGCGGTGCGGCTGCCCGCATCTGTG
>CAYGEQ010000066.1:0-2111 GCA_964348985.1 uncultured Gammaproteobacteria bacterium
ACACATCCTACTCTTCTCCCCGGTATCTGCAATTGCTAAGGTGTGGACGTATGCACATCCCCCAGCGCTATATCACGGACACTGCGGAGCTCAAAAAGATAGTGGAAAGCATGAAAACGCTGGGCATGAAGATTGTCCTGACACAGGGGGTTTATGACCTCATCCATGAGGGCCACGCGCTGTACCTAGAGAAGGCTAAGGCACTCGGTCACGTGCTAATTGTCGCCGTAGACTCGGACGAGCTGACTAAACTACGCAAGGGACCAAAACGCCCAATCGTCCCACAGAATGAACGAGTGAACATGTTACTTCACTTGCGGCACGTGGACATCGTCACCATTAAAGAAGCGCACCACGGCCTAGGCGACGTCATCCAAGCAGTCAAGCCAGACGTCATGGTCTTCTCTGGCTCAACCAAAGACATCACCCCAGAGCACATGGCTGAGTATAAAGACTGCTGTGGTGAGATTGTGCTCCTCCCCGCGCAGGCCACGACGACTACCACTGCTCGCGTAAGAAATTTGACTATCGAAGGAGCCGAAAAACTCGCCAAAGAAGTAAACGAGCTCATTGCTAAGTTTCTGACACAGATTGGTGAGTAAAATATGCTCATCGCCTTTGTACCGGTGCTCCATAAGGGCTATGTAGAGCTCTTTAAAAAATATCCGGGGCAACTCGGCCTTCTTGGGGCGGACGTGATTGCAGATTTCACTTCGCTGACTAGAGACCTACGAGTTATTGACCCGGCGGAGATGCGCAAGGCTGTTTTTTCGCTTGAACTTTTTGACGAGGTGTTTGTCATGAGCAAACTCGGCCTCGAAGCACTGGATGGACAATCCATCATCATGCCGGAAGATGATGTTTCCCACGCGGTTCACGCCCAATATTTCCCAAATTCAGAAGTTATCTTTGAGCCAATCTTTTTGCGCTGGGACAGACAGATCTCTACCGCTGAGCATGTGGTCGATCCTAATCGGACCATTACGCACGAAGAACTGCACCAGCATTTCATGCATCTGGCTGGCGTGGAATCTACCAAAAGTGCCGACTGGTGGCGACAGATCGGAGCACTAATTGTTCGTGATGGCATTATCGTAGCCCAGGCGCACAACCACCACCTCCCCACAGACTTTCACCTGAGCGCACATGGTGACCCCAGAAGCAACTTTGACGCCGGCACCAACCTAGACATCTACACCTCTATTCACGGTGAAACTAGCGCTATTGCCCAAGCTGCACGCGACGGCATCAGCCTCAAGGGTTCTTCGCTGTACTCAACCGTCTTCCCCTGCCCCAACTGTGCCCGCATTATTTGCGAGGCAGGAATCTCCAAAGTCTATTATGAGAAGGGATATTCACGCGTAGATGCGGAGCAAATATTTAAAGCGTTTAACGTAGACATTGTCCTCGTCCAATAAGAGGAGAATCTTTTATAGGAAGAGGGTTCTGAAGGGGGCCAGACCCTGACGTTAGGAAGGGTCTAGAGGTGGTGGCTATTTGTCGGGCATGGGATGTTCCTCGCCGGAGGGCAGTATTCCTTATTGCGACAGAGTCGCATTAGCTAAAGCAACTGAGTTGCGTTAAGAAAAGATACCCCTCCCAAAGGAGAAGGTACCAACCAGAAAATCATGATCTCAGGCAGAATCCCCTCTTCCAATAAAAGAATCAGGTCTGGTTTTATGGTCAGTTAACCTATCCGACAAAGTACTCCTTTTGCCTTCTCATACTCAGGACTATCAGAATCGCCTTGGACGAGCTGAGCATGCAAATGTGTTACGGAGGCGCCAGTATATTTCGTATCGCCAAAACGCATCACGAGAGCTCCCCCGGCCATGCCCCTGTCCTGGGACAGCTCGACGATAATCTGACGCAATTCATCCCAAGCTTCGCCCGACAAGTCACTAACATTTTCAATATGCATCTTGTGGACTAGGAGTAAATGCTGTTTCACTGGTTTATACGGATATGCGTTGTCCGTCACTAACCAGTACGTCTTTTCAACGATGGGATTAGGGTGAATTCTGTAAATATGCTCAGAACAAAAAGGACAAATCTTCTCTCTGGCGATGTCGTCAATGACTTTCGCGTAATTGCCGCGTTTTGAGTTGTCC
>CAYGEQ010000067.1:0-2052 GCA_964348985.1 uncultured Gammaproteobacteria bacterium
TGGTGCAACACAGCTGGTTGTCTGTCGTGCCGGTAGCCGCGGCCGCCGTGGTGGCTTTCGCGCTGTCTATTAAACGCCTTGAGTGGGGTATTGCTTTTGCCTTTCTAGAGATTTTCATCGGTGGACATGGACAGCTCTTTAACTTGTCGTCTATGGGTCTGCCGGTTTCTGTCCGCATGGCCATTTTCTTAGGAGTGATGGGTGCGTTTGCTTATCGAGTCTTTACCAAGCAATCGACGCTTTCCTGGAACGCTCGACGAGATGTTCCTTGGGTTGTGTTCGGGTTAGCAATAGTTATTGGGGGAGTGATTGGGTTCATGCAGAATGATAAGGGTAATGCGTTTGATGACTTCAACTCATACTTACCAATCCTCTACGTCTTACCGATCCTTTCGATTCACTGGGATAACGCCAAAAAGCGCCTAATGCTCATGACGCTTGCGGTGTCTGCAGTGTGGATTGCTGGGACTACATTGCTACTCTTGTTCGGCTTTACACACTTGCCTGGTAAGTTCCTAGCTCATCTCTACACGTTTGTCAGAGACGCCCGGCTGGCCGAAATTACTATCCTAACTGCACCAGATTCGCTCACCGGGTTATTTCCGAATGGCGCTTGGTACTTCCGCATCTTTCAACAGAGCCAGATTATTCTGTTCGCGTTCTTGTATGTTTTAGCCGCGGCGTTCTATTCCACGGAAAAGATTGATCGGCGAGCCCTGTTAGTTTTTGTACTGGTCTTTGCTGGTATGTACGCCAGCCTCTCCAGAACCTTTGCCATTGCTGCCGTGCCGGCGACGTTAGTGTTCATGGTGTTGTTATTCATGATTCGCCTGCCGGTTAAGAAGATAGTTGTTAGGTCTGCGGTAATTGGTCTGACTAAGGTGGCTGCTGTTTTGGTGTTATGGTTACTGGTGGTTTTTCCATTGCCAATTAGGCCTGACTTCACCACCTCACCATTCTACAAAGGCGGAGCTGGCACAGAGAGAAATTTAGCGGTGTCGAGCCGTTGGAACTTATTGCCGCCTATGATGGCGGAGATCATGAAGTCGCCAATAATCGGTTCTGGCTTCGGTAAAGATGTGACGTTTATTTCTGATGACCCACGGGTGCGCGCCATTAACGGTACCGGCGAGTGGACCACTTACCGGTTTGAGTGGGGCTATCAAGACTTGTGGCTCAAGACTGGTGTGCTTGGTCTGATAGCTATTTTGCTCATCGCGCTCAGCTATTCTTTGGCGGCCAAGGTTTATTTGTGCCAGCGGGGGGCGGAAGATAAGTGGGTAGTGTTGGGTGTATTTTCTGCCATGGTCTTCCTGTTTCTAGTCCATGTGTTTACGCCGTACTTAAATCACCCGCTCGGTTTGTCTTTACTGTTGTTGCCGCTCATTTTCTTTACCTTTGATGAGCCAAAAAAATTAGAGAAATTGAAAACCGAGCACGCCGTGCCCGGAATTCGTGTGGGGCAAGGGGTGCTCGGTGTTGTCACATCCCAGCGGGGAAGTGATTAAGGAGGGCGAGGAGACCGCAGATGGCGGCCAGGAGCACGACGCTCAGGAGACCACGGGCAGTCTGCATCTTCTTCAACTGAACCTCTACCTCAGTGCGGTGTGAGGCGCGGTCGATCTTCACGTTGTAGCAGACTTGGATAACCCCGTCTGCAAACGAGATGCCAATGAAGACGCCGGTTACCAGTAGAACCAGCAGGGAATGGAGCCAGGGGTGGCTATTTAGCAGGGTCATCTCTACCTCTGTGGGGGGAAGGAACACGCAAACAGGTAATAAATTATACACGAACTTGGAAAAAAGTAAAGCCCCTCATCACTGAGGGGCTGAGTTCTGTCCGCTGTTGCGAAGAGAACTTTACGATTATTTGTGGCCGATGAGCTGTCGTAGGATCTTCTCAGCCTCTGTGAGCTCTGGCACGGGAGGCGGTGGCGGTGCAGGAGCGATTTTTGGCTTCCGTTTTGCTTGTAGCGGTTTCTTGGTCGGCGGAATCACGGCCGCCCGCGCCGCAGCTCGCAGACTGGGCACGTATTTGCTGATCTTCAGCGC
>CAYGEQ010000068.1:0-2005 GCA_964348985.1 uncultured Gammaproteobacteria bacterium
GGGTAAGATGAGTGCTAACATTCTCTTCACTGTTACTGAGATGGCTCATCAACTCGGGCGCATAGGCGCATTACCTAAGAGCGATCGCTTATTGCGTCAATATGATTCTGTAGGTGGTTGTGAATTTAAAACTGTCGACATAGGTATTGTTGATAAGATATTGCCGCCGATTGCTACTATTCCTAAATATATAGAGAAAATGTCTTCGAGGTGATAGTATTGAGTCATGAAACCGAAAATTCAATTCATAACCATTAAAGGTATCCTTAGCAAGGACGGAAAAATTTTGCTATTAAAAGATACGTCAGGGAAGTGGGAATTACCCGGCGGGAGAATCGATTTTGGGGAGACTCCAGAGCAGACTTTGACTAGAGAATTTCAAGAAGAGCTCAATATCAAAGATCTTGCTATCCGCGAGTTGCTTCATGCATGGACTTTTGTCGTTGAGCGTGAGGATAGCGATCGCCAATATGTCGTGTTGGTTTACCGATGCGAAGCCCCAGATCAACCGCTGCGCCGTAGTAACGAGCACCTTGAGGTTGGTTGGTTCACGCCAGAAGAAATAAAGGAATTGAAGATGCGTGACGGGTACAAGGAGACGATTAATCGTTTGCGATAGTTTTTTATAATATGAATCATGAAGGTAACGGTGGCAGCTTTGAAGATTCTAGAATTACCGTTCTAGAGAAGGAATTCAATGATGAGCGAATCCCTTTGAAAGTTAGAAAATTAGGAATACTGGCGGAGGTGGGCCTGCCCGTTCTTAAGACTGATATCATAGAGCGCGATGATATTGGTGATTTAGAACAAAAACTAGAAGAACGGGCTAGTGGCGGAGGTAACCCACCATTAATCCTTAGATTTGCCTGTGTTCCAGATAAATTTTCGATGCCAACGTTTTATCTTGAGCAGGTAGGTGATCTCTCAAAAGTAGCTAATACGGTCCGTGATGCCGTACTTAATGATAGAGAAATAGCGTCAGTCATTATCCAAGACGCAACACCTGCAACAGAAGCTCATAATAAGATTTCAGGAAGGGCTTTATATGAAGATGAATATAGGACCGGCAATGAGCTTGTTTTGGAGCTCTATAAGGGTTCTCGAACGACGGGGATTCTCAATAGGGTTCACGCAGAAGATTCATCTTTACAGCGTTTTATTAAGCCGTATGGCGGTTTTTTGCGACCTGATACCGTGGTAAATCCGGACAACGGAGGATTATCAAAACAAGAAGTTGCTGAGGTTATCAGTCGAATTGATTCTCAGTATCGCGAAGCCATTGAATTGGCTAAGAGAGTTTTTTTGAGGATTGCCAGGAAGACTCATCCTGTTGTCAGTTTTGAATTTTGGTATCGTAACGGCAAGATGGTTTTTACAGACATAGATTGACGCTAGCCTCGCAGTTTTATAGATTTGAAATTTTGGACAGGGGCTCTAGGGTTCGAACCGATTTGAAGCTAAAAAGTTCTATTCCTAAACGGGTGATGCCTATGGGTCTAGGGCTTTGACTCAGCAAATGGTTCGTAGTCCCGTTCAAAATTGACGGGTCTCGGTAGGGGTCACATAGATGTTGGGGGACAGGGAGTCGAACCCCAATTAAAGGCTTCAAAGGCCTCTGTCCTACCGTTAGACGATCCCCCAGTATTAGCTTAGATACTCTATCACGCCCCCTATCCAGTCCGCAATTCAATGATTTTAATTACTCTGTTAGCGATTTAAACGATCGGCGCCCGACACCTGGCGGAAGGCCGCTGGGTGTCGGGCGCGTGTGCGTCGGAGAGCGGGGGGGCTAGGCCGCGACCCGGTTGCGCAGGTGGGCGTAGCACTCGATCTCCGCGTACCCCCAGCCGTAGCGGCGGTGGACCCGGATCTCCGTACGTCCGGACAGGCCCGGGTTCCGGTTGAGGATCGCGCGGATTCGCGCCGTGAGGATGTCCTCCTTCATGCCACCGGGGTACTCGATGGCCAGGATGACGCCCTTGTGGCTGCTCACCGCCTGGTGAGC
>CAYGEQ010000069.1:0-1784 GCA_964348985.1 uncultured Gammaproteobacteria bacterium
CAGGAATCTCCACAAAGGCCCCGGGAATGCTCAGATCATCAGCCGTAATCTGAAACTTGGCTGTTTGCAAACCGTTTAGGTTAGGCGAGGTGAAGAAAAATTGTACCGTAACTGACTCCCCAGGCTTCACTTTCTGAACAAGCGAGGCCACTTTTTGACCCTGCCAACTCAAATGTCTAAAGTCACTCGCTCCAGGAGTTGTGAGACCAACATTTTTCCAAGTAGTAGTGCCTGTGTTCTTAACTACTGCCGTAAAAGAAACCGTCTTTCTGGCCATTACCTTAAGCTTGGCCGCGGACTGAGTAACTAATGAAGCGGAATATCCGGAAATGCCAGCGGAAGAATTGGTTGCGGGTTGCTGGTTGCTAGTTACCGGAACCGAGGCGGGAGTAGGAGCAACCGTGATATTCAAAGTGAAGTCACCGCCAGTGACCCAAGCCAAATGCTCAGCAGCTAAGGCGAAGGTTTCCTTATATGTACCGGGAGTTTGCGGTGCTTTCAAAGTAAATTGAACCGTACCAGTGCCACTGGGCTTAACGGAAGTTTCGCGTAATCGTCTTACTTGAGAGGGCGATAGCCAAGTGCCAGGATCAAACACGCTAGCTCGATACTTTGGACCGTGTGTGTAGAGCGAAATATACCCAGGACCATCATTTACCCAAGTTTTATCACCCTTGTTTTGAAAAGTAAGTGTTATGTCTTTGACTTCCCCTGGGGCCATCACCAACTGACCGTTACCCGTAGTAGTGACGCGAAGTGCAGAATAGGGCGAAGTAGCGGCTGAGGCAATCAATGGCACGCCAACAAAGAGAACGGAGAACAACAAAAACCCAGAAATGGCTTTTTTTAAGCTAGAAAGCATAGTACCAACTGATTATAGCATCATTGCCAAGAAAAACACCGTCATTATAGCCAAATCATTCTTGAAAAATGACACGTCGACTACGCCATGAATACCCATGGTCAGCAAGGCTGAAAAGGCCATGAGGACAAATAAACTGTCTCTTTTGGCTACAGCTAGGCGAGTTGAGGTCACTACAAAAATAGCGAGGGCGATAACCCCCAGCAGACCAAGCTCGACCCAGAAGTTTAAAAAAATGTTATGGGGATACTGGAAGATTTCGAATATTTTAAAGTCGTGGTATGGCTTGATAGCAGTTGGGTAGCCAGCCAAACCAGCACCTGTAAGCCAATGTGTTTTTAGGTAAGTGGTCGTTTCGCTCCATTGAGCTAGTCGAGCCTGACCGGAAATGTCCCGCAAAAATAGTTTCTCTTGGACTACCGGCACAAACATGAAAGCAGAAAACCCAAGAAGCAACGCCGTCGAACCGATCCACGCTTTAATCTTTGACGGAGCGGTGGACAACATAAGCGCCACGAACAACGATGCTGGGATAGCGACGAAAGCCGCCTCAGTCTGAGAAAGGAAGCAGGCGATTAGTCCAAAGATGGCTATGACGCTGGCTGCAATTCGTTTTGAGAGCGAGAGCGGATGACCGAAACACGTTGCGTAAACTACAGCCGCAGTCGTTATCGGCGCAACAAACAGGCCGAGCGCATTCGGGAAATCAAAGAAGCTAGTCACGCGTAGTTCAAGGTCCCAAGGGACAGGGATTCCTAGGCCGGTTACTCGCTGGAAAATGGCGAAGAGTGCCAAGACAATGACGGTCCCACCAAGAGCAAAAAATCCGCGTTCCCAATCGGCTTTGTCTGTGAAGGTCGACCTTAAGACGAAGAACAAAAGAATCGGCTCGACAAAATAGGCCTTCCAGATACCCAAGGCG
>CAYGEQ010000070.1:0-1767 GCA_964348985.1 uncultured Gammaproteobacteria bacterium
TTAAGAGTGCGCTTGGCCTGCAAACACTTGGCCCGTATATAAGAATGGAGATCTTTATCAAACGTCAGCTTGTACTCTTTCATCATCATAGCTGACGTATTGTGCCCGTGTTCTCCCGTAGAGGCAAGGTGATACTAACAAAAAACCACTTCATGGCTGAAGTGGTTTTTTGGTGACCTCACCGGGAATCGAACCCGGATCTGCACCGTGAGAGGGTGCCGTCCTAACCGTTAGACGATGAGGCCATATTAACTAACCGTGTCTGCAATTTTTCCTGGCGTAACAATGAGGCCAAAATGCTGGCGGAAGAATAGCAAAGGACCCGCATGTAGTCAAAATAGCAACGCCGCCCGGTAGGCCGGGCGGCGGAAAGGAGGCTCTGGTGACAACGTGTAAACGTAAGGGGGGAACAGGCCGTGTCGGGGTCCGGGAAAAGATGGCCGTTCTGATTATCCTACGTAACAGGCTGTCACCAGAGCAAGAGGGATGTCCCGGGCTCAAGAAACCCACTCAAAAGGATGCTGTTTTGATGGAGGAGACGCAAGCCAAAAGGTGAACCGAGCCCGGGACACAACTGTTTAACGGACAAGATATTAACATGGTTTTCTTGCTCTGTCCAGAGAAAACATGACAAGATTCTTCTTGTCACTTTTTATGTTAAACGCCTATGTGTGGCATAATCGGCTTTGTTGGTCATGAAGATAGTGTCAATTATTTAATTGACGGGCTGTGTATTTTAGAAAATAGAGGCTATGACTCAGCGGGCATTGCCACCATTGGCGCGGATAAAGTACTGACCACTACAAAATTTGCCAGCCGGGGTACATCAGACGCGATTGCTACTCTTAAAGAGCACGGCGCGGCACACGTAGGTCACCAGGTGGGCATAGGCCATACCCGCTGGGCCACGCACGGCGGAAAGACGGATGCGAACGCTCACCCGCACATGGACGCAAAAAATCGCGTGGCTGTTGTTCACAATGGCGTTATCGAAAACTACCAGGAACTGAGATCGTCCCTAGAGCAATCAGGCATTACTTTCAGGTCCGAAACAGACACGGAGGTAATTGCTCAGCTGATAGGGAAATTTCTAGACGACGGCCTAGCGCTAACCGAAGCCGTTAAGTCTACCCTCCAAAAGCTAGAGGGTACCTGGGGCTTAGGAGTTCTCTCCCCCCTCATGCCGGACACAATCATTACCGCGCGTAATGGCAGCCCAATCGTAATTGGTCTGGCGCCGGGTAAAGCGTTTATTGCTTCCGAACCGGCCGCCTTCGGCATGGCCACTCGGGATTTCATCTCGCTCCAAAACGGTGAGATGGCTTTTGTTCGTGCCGATGGCTCCGGGCTTGATCTTACTCGAGTAGAAAAAGCCGCGGACGACGTCATCACCGCTACACCCGCACCCTTCCCCCACTGGACTATCAAAGAAATTCTAGAACAGCCCGAAGCGATCAAGCGAACACTGAACCATGGAGCGCGATTAAAAGACGACGTGAGCGTAAAACTTGGCGGTCTCGAGAGTCGAGCCGAGGAACTCTTGTCGATTCGTCATCTAGTCATTGCCGCTTGTGGCACGAGTTATCACGCCGGACTCTACGGCGCGCTCGCTATGCGGGCTATGAAGTCGTTTCAAACTGTTCAAGTTGTCGACGCATCCGAGCTCACACCGCACCACTTCCCCATGAACGGCGCCGGGTTACTCGTCATCTCGCAGTCAGGTGAAACGAAAGATGTACATCGAGCAGTGATGATGGCTGAGAACCT
>CAYGEQ010000071.1:0-1763 GCA_964348985.1 uncultured Gammaproteobacteria bacterium
TTGGGATGGTGGGAACCGGATGGCAGAATAGATGATTTTAGCCAATAGCGCATCCCGCATTGTCTGTGCGGGCGGTGTAGTGACGCAGCCCGCATTGTTTTCGATACCGTTACCGCTCCGCCAAAAAAAGAACAAATAGTGAATATATTTCTTGACTAAGTGTCTAATTTCCTATACCATGGACCATAATATGAATTAAAGCCTGATATGGGGTGCGAATGTCGCTTTCTTCCAATGAGCGGACCGAGTTGAGCCTGTTGAAATTAGCGCATTCCTCGCAGGCTGTTTCGTTGGCCTTGATCAGTCTTGGCATGGCGTTGGACCGCTGGCTGGATCACGCCTTCAACCCCAACCAGCCGCGCGTGCCCGCAGGCCATCCCGATGGCGGGCAGTGGACGGATGGGGATGATTCTGATACCCCCATCATCAATGACCCGCCGATTGAAGAGGTCTATCCGGAACTTCTCATATTACCCTTGTTGCGCATTCCCAGAATACTGAATGCCTGGCGGCTATGGGCGCTCAGCCGCAGGGAAAGCAGAGAATGGAGTTTGAGCAGGTATAAATCCCCCAAACGATGGGCCAACCAGTTACAAAATAGAAAATGGACGCCAGAGGAAATCAGCGAAACTATAAAGCATGGAAAAAGAGATAAAGCGCCAAATTTACCAAGGAAAAATGATCCAACTGCTACGGCAACGCGATACGAATATGATGGCCGTTTTGTGGTGCGAGATGATCAAACCGGAGAAATTTTGCAGATCAGCGATAAGGATTTTATACCTCGAGAATTTCCATGACGCTGTTGATGGAGAGACAAATGCAATATGTTGAAATATATATTCAGTTGCTTGGCGATGAAGAAGGCACATTGCGGCCAACACAGGCCATACCATTGGCTAACGGAATATACAGAATTCTAGCAACACCCAATTATGACCCGGAGGATGAAATATGGGAGTTTCTTCCCGATTCTCTAGTCAGGTGTGAAAAACGTAATTACAGGGGCCGTGATTATCTGCTGGCAGTTGAAAAAGTGGGGTAACGACAGGGTATCGATGGGGTTACCTCAGATTGCCCCTTTTATTGCCTTTCTTGTTAGGTCGCATTGCAGTCATCCGCGACCGTGTAAAGCGAATATACATAGAATTATGCCGACAACGAAGCAAATAATCGAAAGTAAAAGAAACGTATTTACGAGGAAAACCCCGCGTTTCGTAAGCCCGTAGCCTTGTAGTTCCTCCAGATTAACCTCATCCTTAAAGAATTTCTCGATGCCCTCCCCAATATGTTTGGCAGTGTCGGATGCTACTACAATAAGAGGAAGATACACGAGGGCCGCAAAGACGACGCCAATTAGAAACCAGATTAATGGAACAAGCAGATCGTCGACTGGTTTTCCATTTTGAATTATGCCACCGAGAAACGTCGCCAAAATGGCAACTCCGGCACCGTTCCCTAGAACCAGAAGTCGGAGCCCGTCTTGCGCCAATTGCTGACTTTGTGCCGCAGTAATTTCGGCTATCTTTATGTAGAACCCTGCAATCGCCTCGGCATTCCTTGCATCCAGTTGTGAGAACTTCATGTAAAGTTCCTCGTAGTTTGTTGATGTGCGCTTACTAAAGTAGACAACCGGATAAAGGGGGCCGATAAATGGAATGCTTCCTTATTAAGCAACCATCAATCATCATCCGCAACGCGGTTGACAATCTCGCCGACGAAACTTTCGAAATCCTTGGCCTCGCGGAAGTTTTTGTAAACCG
>CAYGEQ010000072.1:0-1664 GCA_964348985.1 uncultured Gammaproteobacteria bacterium
GCAGCGTGATTATTACGAACATATCGTCCGGGGCAAGGGCGATCTCGAGAGAATTCGAAAATACATCCGCGACAACCCCACCAAATGGGAACGTGACCGAAACAATACGAATCCTCACCCCGTCATTTCATAAAAAAATCGAGCCGTTATGGCTCGATTTTCATTATGGCTTAACAATGACCCTTCCGTCGTAATAGATCCATGGATTATTGGGATCGGTCGTAGAAAGTGGACGAGTCAAGTAATCGCAATGATCGTTCAATCCTGGCGCTCCGCTTAAACTGCCATCACCGTCATAACATCCTCCCCCCGCATCGGTACACGTCCCCGTGCACCATCCCCAGTTGTCACGTGTGTGCATTCTTGGTTGGTAGACGCACTCTTTGTCGGAGCCTGTGCCTTGCCAGCATGGGGTCTGGCCGCCGGTGGCGGCACAGCTCTTTTGTTCGTTAGAAGTCAATGAGAAAGGACAGGTGTAAATGTGACTGTAAGTGAGGTAGTTAGGGTCACAGCTTTCTGGCGTAAGGCCCCATTCCGTTCCTAGGTCGCACTTACTGTTGGTGCTGATTGACTGTAGTCCACGATGGTTCTTATAGAAGTTATCTGTAGCTTCGGAGCCAGATGGATTGCTATCATCTCCCCAGTCCATGATGATTCTACGTAACGGCAACTGGTTCTTATCTGCTGCGGCGTAGAATTTCACACTGGCCCGTAAGAAATCAGCGGAAGAAATGTCTCCCGTATTCTGGTCATTGAGAGTAATAGCATTAACCGGTCCTTCCTCACATTCAGAGCCCTTACATGTAGCTGGATTAATGGCCCAGATGGTTGGTGGATTGCCTTCTGTGGCGCGGACATCCCATTCGTCTTGTGCGTTATCGTTAGGCTCGCCTATAGGAAGAGTGTCAAAATCCGTGGACCCATTATTCTCTGAGTAAATAATCCTGTTTACACTCTTAGCAAATATCTGTGATAGCAACTCTTTCACGCCCTCGGCTTGAACGCCTACGTTATTAAACGTATTGGTAAAATTCCATGGCTGAACGGAAGCAGATCCATCTGGCACATCCAAGGGATTAAAGAAGCTGAAATAAGATCTAGCCTCTGCGTTAGCAAGATCGCCTGCTTTCCTATTGGGACCTATAGTATCGAAACACTGACCTTCAGTATCCCTCGGAGCAGCGAAATAATATCGGCCAGGCATACCACTAGCCCCCGGCAACGTTGTGCACTGTGCTGGCACGGCGGGATAGCCGCGAGCACTCAGAACGTCAACGTCTGGAGTAGCTCCGAAGATACCAGTTTTCACTAAAGGCGTATAAGCAAACTCCGGTCGACTTGAGCCCACTTTCAATGCATAAGCGGCCGTAGTGTTAAACAATCTATCCGTCCAAGGTGCGCCGCCTAACTCATCATCCTGTACCTGAGCCAATTGCGTACATCCTACGTATGACTCATAACGCGAGGTATACGCACGCCAGCCCTTTTTGTCACCGCCTCCGACCAAACCCTCAACCGAAAGTCCAAAAGTAGAAGCAACGGTACCAAAAGCTTCGCCATCATCAGACGTAACTGCATATGGCCGATACGCCCGTCCTCTAGCGACACAATTTTCAACCAACGCCTGAGCCTCATTGAAAAGATCAGCTGTGTCCACCCAGTAG
>CAYGEQ010000073.1:0-1651 GCA_964348985.1 uncultured Gammaproteobacteria bacterium
AGGTGTGCCCCCGCTCGGAACTCTTCTCATCGATACCAAGGTAGGCAATCTCTTCTTCTGTGCGCCGCAGCATTCCTCGCTCCACGGCGCTGACCATGATGGCGTTGACCGTGCTCCAGGACAGTCGTGTGAGCGTGCATACGGCTTGCGTGGTGGGACAGGCCTCAAGCAGTTTGATAACAAACCCCGCCATCAATGTGGTGACCCGGCTGTAGCGCTCCGCCCAGGGCACCACCAACTCCTCGACCGTGCCGTCGCTGTATTTGAGCTGGGGAACACGTGCCTTGATAAGGGTCTCAAACTGGCAGGTATCAAGGTGACGCCATTGGCGCTCGCTCCAGCCATTGATGTGCGCCCTCTTGGTCGCATCGGTGGGGTCCGCCCACACCTGACCCTTCTTCAAAACAACTTCGACCACCACTCGCTGGTCTGCCAGACAAAGATCTACCTTCTTGACCGACCAGGGTGTCTTCAGTCCAAGAAGCTGCTCATACAACGCGGTGTCTTTCATGTTCAGCCCGGAAATTTTGAAAAACTAGATTCTCCAACACTGAATGAAAAATCACAGTGAAATTGATGAAGAACCTAAATGGAATCAAAATTTGAACGCCTTTCGGATAGCAGGCAGTTTTTCCTTAGTGTAAAGAAGGGTTTGTCGTCCTTGTTCGGCGGCGCGATCTTCTTCTCGAAAAAATCGGAGACGGTTGCTAACACGCACCTTTTGCAGGCAATCAACCCATTCTTTGATTTTTGACGTGGTCTCGGCGTCACGAGGCCGTTCTCTAATTGTCGCTCCGGGATATGGGTCAGGATATCGTCCGCAGCTTTTTTCAGCCAGGTCCAGATAAACCGGCTGATAGTTAAGCGCCCAATACCAGCCATTTGAATTCACATCAATTGAATCGAAGCGATAAATTCCAGATGCAGGAGTCTCGTTCATTTTGTCAATCAATGCTCGCGGAATGCCCAGGTCACTCAGATATTTGCTTACGTCCGATGCCAAAGGCGAGATCAACCCTTTAGCCTTTTGAATATCACCCTCACTATCTCTCAACGTTATGCGGTGCACGCCTAGCCAACCCGTAGGCATCAAAGTGCGTTCCACGCCACCCGCCCACATAATGAAGCAGGAACTGGCGCAAATATCCATTGTCCCAACCCAGGTTGGAATGAAGGCCTTGTCGAATAGATTAGCGAACTTCAATGCTTCTGTGACGTCCCCTCCTGGAGAACTAAGCCACACTCTGGAAAGCCTAAGGAACCTAGCGTCGCTGAGCAAATATTCACGAAACTTGGCGTAGTCACCTTTGACTATTGGGCCACTAATTCGGAAGCCATACTCATCCTCACTGAATTCAGCGGCATGAGTCGCTGCCAAAAACAGCGTAGACAAAAGCAGCGTAGTTATTGCGATAATTTTTTTCATGACTTCCTCTATTCCTGCTCCGCCTTTAACTGAGATGAAATGGCTTCTAGCATTGCGTTTGCAGAATGAACTTCGCAAATGGAGTCTATCAGAGCTACCCAGATTTTTATCGAGTCATGCAGATCTGGCGCTTATCGCATCCGTGGCGCTTGGTGCTGCCCGACGTGATAGCCAACGCCGGCGGCGTGACCGTCAGCTATTTTGAATGGGTGCAGGATTTTTCCA
>CAYGEQ010000074.1:0-1611 GCA_964348985.1 uncultured Gammaproteobacteria bacterium
CGCTTCTAGCACCGCTGACTCTGGATGGGTCTTCACGAAGCTGAGTCCGCCGCCGTTATAGCGAGGAATAATGTGGATGTGGGTGTGCAGAATTTCCTGACCGGCGTCCACTCCGTGGTTCATACCAAGGTTATAGCCAACTCCGCCCAGCGCTTTCACAATCTTAGGTGCGAGCTCGTGCACCGCTTTCATGAGCTCGATTGAGTCTTCAAGTGAACCAGAGGCCAAATCATCAGCATGAGTCTTAGGGATGATGAGCGAGTGGCCCTTAGACATGGGATTAATGTCTACAAAAGCCAAAACCTTGTCATTCTCATAAAACTTCAAAGCGGGAATCTCACCGGACACAATCTTACAAAAGATGCAGGACATAGTTTTAGGTTTAAAATTGTCAGTTGAAAGGAAGTAAAAGATGGCGGTTACAAGCAACAGTAACGGGAACGGAAAAGCGTAACTAACAAATCCCGGTACTCGCCATTCTATAAATAAAAAGACTGCCGTAGCCGCTGAGAAAACCTTAAAGGCAAAATCAAAGTAGGCTTTCATATTACCAGATGAGGTCCTTCACGAAAGATTTGAGTGATGACAAGAACGAACGAACTGTCAGGGGTGGTTTGCGGAAAGTGATATCTACGCCGTGAATCTTCACTTCCCCGCCTACCTCTCTAACTAACGGGGCTGACAAAACAAACTTATAAGCACCGCGTTCTTGGGCGAGGGTAGCCAGCTCGAAACTAGAATTAGCGGTGCGCCAATTACCCTCCTTGGTCTGTGGCAAAAAATAAGCAGCCACCGCCTTATAAGATTCTGGGGCTGCTAAAAAGTTAGAGAACCCGGCTGGTTCAGGCGTAAAAAACGCGCTGGTGCCTAAGGCAAAAAACCCTTCACCGGTAATTTTAGTCTGACCACCTGGCAAGATGATGGCCGAAATCTCTCGGTCAATGGAGTGCGCCACAACTTTTCCCTTTACCTCACTTAGCGTGACCGGCGTACTGCCAAAGGTGGCGGTACCAAGTGCCTCAGCAGCTAGCGGTTCAAGAGTAATTTTTTTAGCACTCGTATTTAACAACACAGTACCCTTATGCGGAGCCAGCGTGACGGCATTTTTTACCACTAGGTAATTTTGTCTGGTCACGAACTGTTCGAAAACAATGTCTGAAGTAGCCGAAAGAACCACGCGGTAAACACCGGCTGGCAAACCGTCAGGAGCAATGGTCACCGTTTGACTAGCTGACGTCACAGAGTTTGAAAGCACGTTACCGTCATCAGTAAAAGCTGCCTGCCCCACTATTTCACCCGACTGACTAAAAACTCTCACTACGCCCTCATCCGCACCGGCCGCTAAATTCAAATCATGCAGGGTGATAGCTATCTTTAATGCTTCCTCATCACCAATAGCCGTAAAGAGCTCATGTGGTCCCTGCAACGGCAAAGAAACAGTTAAGTCTTTCTTAGCTAGAGTAGCTCCCTTAGGTGGTGCCCAAGGCAAGGAAGCCCGATAAACCGCAATTTCCGAGTCTTTGAGCGGAGTGGCGACATCCGTCACCTCTGCTCTGCGACTAAACACATTGATATTTGGCCCGAGCTTGGCTACTGGTTTTCCAAGCCAGC
>CAYGEQ010000075.1:0-1578 GCA_964348985.1 uncultured Gammaproteobacteria bacterium
GTCTCTACCGTTCACCACGCAGAGATAGCTCGCCTAAAAAAATCTAAACGGCGCGGGGATATTCCACATTTAGCTAACGGCCAGGCGGTTCTGATTGGGGATCTATTATTTTCTTGGAGCTATGAATGTGTGGCTAGGGCAGCCATGCGCACTCCGGCTGGTCTGCAACTTTTAGAGATTTTTTCTAGGATGGTGTCGGAGGTGGTGGCCGGCCAGATGCTTGATGTGGACATGATGTCTAGAACGGCGGTAACTGAAAAAGAAGTAACTAGGAAGAATTTACTTAAGACTGCTACTTATACTTTTGTTCGGCCTCTACAATTGGGTGCTTCTTTGGCCGGCAAGCTTCATGAGGTTGAGGGTACGCTTAAGGATTATGGCGAAAGTTTGGGTTTGGGCTTCCAACTGCAGGACGATTATTTTGATATCTGGACCTTGGCCCAAAAGACCGGTAAGCCAGCCTGTGCTGATATTGCGGACGGCGCACATACACCAATTTCAGCCTACGTCTTAACGGCCACTTCTAAGACTGATCAGCGAAAATTTTTGAGTTATTTTGGTCGAGGTTTGTTGACCCCAAAGGAGATTAAAGAAGTACGAATCTTACTGGAGCGAGTCGGCGCTAAAGATTTCGCTACTCAATCAATGCAGGATATATTCGCCCAGACCGAACAGGTGCTGGCCCGTGCTAAAATGTCGCCATCTGTTGAAACGTTTCTCTCTGAACTCTTGAAGACCGTTGCACAGCGCCACACATGACCGTTCTCCAATATCAGGCTGATGCCCAAGCTTGCAAACAGCTTTTAAAAAAGCACGGAAAAAGTTACGCCTTTGCCACTCGTTTCTTTTCCAAAAATACCCGTTTAGCCACCCAGGTGCTGTATGCTTTTTTTAGGTTGCCAGATGAGATAGTTGATAACCCAAAAACTAGTGACCTTAATCAGACTAAAAAAGATTTGTTGCATTGGAAGGATGTCTGGAAAAAAGCTTATGATAACGTCTCTGGTTGGGAAATAGCTGAGGATGTACCTAGTGTGTGGGTGCCAATTTTGAGGGCCACGTCACGGGTTTTTCATGAATACGGTATTCCGTATAAATACAGCGAAGAGTTTATTTCGGCCATGATTCAAGACACTGAGAAGACTGAGTATCAGACGTATGCGGAGCTAGAGAAGTATATGTACGGTTCAGCGGCCGTGGTTGGCCTCATGATGTCTCATGTGATTGGCTTCACGGATAAGCGAGCCCTACTCTTTGCGGAAGAGTTGGGCTATGCCATGCAGCTAACTAATTTTTTGCGAGATATCAAGGAGGATTTAGAGGAAAGAGGCAGAGTGTACTTGCCGCAGGCTGAGCTTGAATCATTTGGCATTACTAAAGCGCAGTTATTGGAACATCGGGTTGACGAACCGTTTAGACGGTTTATGGGCTACCAGATGAGCCGAGCTCGGGCGTTGTATGTCAGCGCTGATGAGGGAGTATCTCTTTTGCGGGAGGATGGTCGCTTTCCGGTTAGGTTAGCAGCCACCCTCTATGAGGCTATTTTGGACGAGATCGAGCACCAAAAGTGTGATGTGT